>CAJBKH010000042.1 GCA_903953615.1 uncultured Bacteroidota bacterium | reverse complement strand
GTTAATACATTGACTAGGAATTGGATCAAATTGTATTTCTGGTAAACGAACAACTGTGATTCTTGCAGTATCGCATTTTTGACAGCTGGTACTTGGATTTTTGAAGCAATACTCCACCATGTAATCACCTGTTTTGTTGTTTTCGCCTTCTAATCCTGGATCCATCCAGTATTTACTAGGGATATATGTTTTATCCTCGGTAATCAATGCATCAGGATCTACACCAGAAGCTGGAGGCACTGAAATTACACGGTAAGTTTGAATACCACCTACTTTTACAAATGGGGTATCTACTTGTTTCTCTAAATCTATTGGTCCAGCCTTTTGACAGAATATACCGTTCTTCATGTGAACCAATGGATTTGGGTTCAAACGAATTGGTTTACATTCAGAGAAGTAACAACCTTTAAAATCTCTGAAATCGTAGCAAATGGTATCTCTCAAACCAGACTGTGGCACTTGTTCGTTTTTAATAAACAACGGATAATTGTATACAAAAGGAGAGCTACCCACTGGTCCACCAGTAATCCAACTTGGTTTCTTGAATTTTTGGTAGTAGCGTATGTCAGTAAATTTAGCACCTGACTGGTCTTTGGCAATGGCTATTTGTTTTTGCGTAAGGTTAACTGCTCCATCGGTAAAACACCTTGGCGGCAAACCTGCAAAACTAAAGGTAGGCAATGGATTGACTGTAATAATTAAGGTATCGTTGTCGATACAAGTCACACCGCCTTGGGTAACCTTCAGTAATAAATCATATTTGCGCTCTGCTTGTTGGATAATTTTGGTTTTGAATGAACTATCTGTTGCCATTACAATACCAGTGTTCAAATCGGTCCATACCATGGTACGTGTGTAACCTAATGGTCTGCGACTAGCCTTCACTTTGAGTGTATCTTGGATACAAATTTCTCTATCTGGTTTAGCAATCGCCACAACGGTATCATTCACTGCTAGGTTCATGGTATCGCTGGTATTACAACCTAGATGATCAATTACCTTGGCAATGTATTGACCAGCTATATTAATGGTTTTAAACCTTGTACTATCACCATCGGGCTGCCAGTAATAGCGCAATGTATCTGCATTCTGCGCATCGAGTATTACACTTTGATAGGTACAAATTCTTTTATCTGGCCCAATATTAACAACTGGATTAGGTTGGTATTTAACTTTGATTGTATCTGTATCGACACATTTATTTTTATCCGTTAACTTTAATAGAATGGTGGTACTAAAAGTAGGTTTAATTGCAAAGCGGTTCAGTGTGTCTTTGGTTTTAAAAGTACCTGCTGGACTTTCCCAACGGTATTTAAAGTTGGGCACACCATAGGCAACGATTGGCTTAATAACTAAACTATCGCCGGCACATACAAACGTATCTCTTCCAAAGGCCAACTCTACATCGAGTACTGGTGGCATTATGACGGTATCCGTGTAAATGGTCGGACAGTTAATTGGTAAGTTATTAATGGTATGGGTTATAATATATTTTCCGCCCCGTTTAAATTTGAAACTATCGCGTTTTTGGAAACTCTTGTAGTATGGCAGCCCTGAGTTAGTACTATCACGGATAACCCATTCATAGTTGTAACTACCTTTATAATTGACTGTATCTTTGGGATAAGAGGTAAACCTTAATTTACCACAATCTAATATTTCGTAAACACGTTTAGCTTGGGCTTTTGCCTTTACTGAAATAAGGAAACCTTTGTTAATTTTACCTGGACGCGGACAGTTATCATCAATAGCAGTTACAGTAAATTGATAAGCGTAATCACGGGCATCACCTATTTTAGTTTGCCAGCAGAACTCCGCTTGCTTTTCGCGCGCTGTTGGATCTACGATGGTAAACGTTGCACCAGGAATACCGTAATTCCACCACATTTGTGTAGTATCATCTCTGGTGGCATTAATAGCACGGGTATCTCTTGATTGAATCTTAAAACAAACCTTATTACCCTCACAAATGGTCTGTTTATTATTGGTTGGAATCTGAGGTGGATTATTGTCAGCGCACTTGGTTACAACCAACTGCATATCACGCCTTGTAACACCTACTAGCAGGTATTTCCCGGTGGCAGAATCTTTTCGATACTCGTCAATTTGAATTACAATTACGCCTACCTCATCACATTTTGAAGGTGTAAAGATAATGTCACCAGTGTTACCATCGAAATACATACCACGCGGTGGTTTCGCATTCGGCAAAGCTTTACAATTGATAACACCCGGAGGTAAACAGAAAGGTGTCATCGGGATGGTTGGTGTAAAAGTTCCTTGGTAAGATTCGTTTGAAGCATGTCCTTGCAATGGATTTGCAAGTTTATAAGACAAGCTATCACCATCAATAAATTCAAAAGCACCATTGTTAAATGTAAAAGGCAAGTTACAGCAAATGTAAGCCACAGGCGGAATTGACAATTGAGGAGAGGTATTGCATTTCTTTTTGATGTTACACAAATCAATCATCGCTTCAGTGTATAAATTACCTTGATTCAAAGTTGTAATGGCACCGTTCCTACAACACTGATCGACAGAAAAATAAATTTGACAACAGCCATTTTTTACAAATGCATCCATTGGTGATGTGTTAAAATCAACAATTCCTTCGAACACATGCTCTTCAATACCCTCGTTACCAACAGTGGTATTTTGAGGATTACATGGCGCTGTTCCACCAACACAGGTTGGCGAAATATCGTTTATAGCCGTTCTGGTATATGAAATGGCTATTGAAGAGCCACAACTTGGACTAAAAGCTTGTATGTTAGGGCTATTCAATGGAATACCACGACAATCGCGGTAAACCTTTGCAATAATTTTGTATTTACCAGGACTAATGCATATGTAGGACACGTCACTCCCCATCATGTGCGATGCCTTCAAAGAATCAGCCATTAAAAAAACTGAGAGAATCAGTAAAATGTTGTATATTTTTTTCATCGTTATTTGTAAATGCTTTTTAATTTATGTTGAGTATTTGTCTTTCAATTGTGTTTAATGTTTTAAATTCAATAAAATACAATCCTACCACTAAATTATCTGGTAAGATAATACAATTTTCAGAACCTTGCAAATTATAATTGGAAATTTCTTTGCCATTTATGTCGATAATCCTCGCAAACATTGGTAAATCTGTATTCAAATCAATAAACAGTTTTCCACCTGCTGTAAGTGGATTAGGGAAAAGGTTAATTTTGGTCTGGTTTACAACTATTTCAGGTGTAACTTTTAGTACTTTTCGCTCAGACAAACCCTTTTTAATATTTAAACAGAAACTACCTATTTGTTCAATATTGTTAAATTTCTCTTCTACAAGAAAATACACAAAATCATACACTTTAGCAGTGCCCGCTTTTAATTCTACAGAATCAGAATTCAAAAGACCGATGCGCTTTCCAGGAATATTACCATATTCATTCCACATGATATTGCCATTTGAATCGTCACTGGTGTATGGGTAAACATATTTTGCTTTGCCATTGCCATCAGTTCCAGTGCCGCCAAATCCCAAACTTTTACCATTCTTCCATTTGCCTTGCATGAGATTATAAAAATGGGTAGGTATCGATGGCCTTCCATTCAATAAATTATTGTCATCATTGAAATACATGGTAGAAGATATTTTTTGATTAATGGCCATACAACCCATAGACACTAGCTTGTTTTTAAACGTTGCCTCACTAGTATCATTTATTGCAAATAATGTTTGGTTTGGAATATCCGTTCCTAAAAACTCATTATCAAAGTCGCCAATTTGAAAGGATGTAATGGCACTCAATCTAAAGTTTTTGTAATTTCTTGCCGATCGGTTGTGTACCACATACCTCACTAAAACACTACTTTTAAGAAAGGAATCAGCTGCATTAAAAGTATAGAGGCTTGTATGAATTTCAACGCCAAGGGCTTTACTGTTGCTTAAATTATGTAAACCCGCATTGTCATTCGCAATACTGTATATCATTTGACTGCAATTAATATACGGAAAATCGCCCGTTGAAGGTGTATAAATTTGATCGTTCACTTTTGCATCCACAAACGGTGCAAGGATTTGGGCATAGGGCGCACCCAAGGAACCCGGCCAATTTAAAATTTCTGTTGACGCTTGGTACTGATCATCTCTATAATGCGCTCTGTGAAAATTAATTTGAGTAGCGCTAATTGGGTACACATGATTCCAAGCACTACTATCTGAAGGAATGGCTGTTTTTAACTGAAGCGGCCCTGGCCAAAAATCATGTTGAAAGTTTAATACATCGTGACCTGAAACCCTTAATTCGCCTAAACTATCTTTGGCCGACAACCAAATACCCGCACCATTTGACAATATATAATTTACAGTTTTTAAACCTGCATGATTTAAACTGTCAAACAAAAATCCTTTTGCGTTAACACCTGCACTCAATTGATTATTAACAGAGGCATAATTTTTCTGTGCCGCTCCATTAAGTGCAACAAAACCAATTAATAATATGCCAATCTTTTTGATCAAAACAAGGTATAGCGTAGACCAATATTTAGTCCCTTATTCAAGATATTTTCGTTCATTGCATTGCCAATTTTCTTGCCACCCAATTGATAAAATTGTAAACCTGGCTCTGCAATAATTTTAATTTTATTGGTTAATTTATAGGCAACCATTAGGCTTAAAGATGCACCAAAGCCAACTTGCTTTTGATTTGAACTAAAACTTTGCATCTTCTCTAAATTGAAATCAGGATTCATGCCGTTCGCTTTGCTTGTGATATTCATCAAGGCTGAACCATGAATTCCAATGTCCATTTTATCAAACCCAATATTGTAACTTAAACCAATTGGAATTTGCATAAGGGTATAACGGTTGGCAAAATTGTAACTTACTGGACCATTTAATATGGTATCAATTTGTTGCACTAATTTAGGAAGACCCGTGATTGGATCATTAATGTAGTATGTAGAAGTTTCGTAATGCACTTTATTCGTCGTGTTAGGAATCTGACCGTCAAACTTTGTATTTATTTGGTTCAAACCAAAACCAGTAAACAAATTAATACGGCTATTAATTGGCGTTGAAACTCTTAAGTTGAAGGCATGGTTAGGATTCGATTTTGCCAAAGTTTTATAATTGTTTGCCATTTCATTATTTCCAATTGCAGAATGGCTAGTTTGATAAGCACTGTAATACAAATCCAAATAAAAAGGTTGTTGTTTTTTATGCTTGGTATCTAATTGCTTTTTCTCGAATGCAGCAATTTGATCTTGGGTGGCAGATGGTTTGATTACGCGCAATGGCTTCATCACCAAATAGCTTAAATCTTGCGCATTTATTAGGGCTTCATCCATTGAATGGTACACATATAAATGGGATTTGCCTTTGTGTTGCTGTCCTGATATGATTGGGCGGTCTTTTGAATCGATATTAAAATAGCGCTCTGAAATATTAACGCCATTGTCTTGATAACCTGGGTAGGTTTTAGTTTGTTTGGTGCTTTTTTGAATGTTATTGCTAGCATTCGCTATCGCTGATTTTTGAGTAGGTGATGGCGCATTATTCGTCCATTTAACATCTGAATTTGAAATGTCCTTCTTGCTAGAAGCTTGCTTTTCAACGTTAGTCGTTGATTTCTGTTTAACTGTTTTAAGGCGCTCTTTGGCAACTACAGTTTCATTTGCTGTTTTTGCATTTGACGCTAAACCACCAGCTTCGGCAATGTTATTGCTATTGCTTGCATCCTTTTCAGCAACTGAAATTGAAGTATTGTCATTTGAAGTAGAATTGGATCTAGTATCCACTAATACAAAAAGTGTAATTGCCGCAACTGCCAATAAAGCAACACCTAATTTCGCATAGGTGAACTTTAAAATGGATTTTGGACGTGATGCGCGTTTTTCAAGAATATCGTTAAACAGATTTTCTGAAGGCTCAATCTCGTATTGATTGAGTTTATCTTGAATCCGCTTCTCAAAATTATTATTCGTCATAATTTAATTTGTTCGAGTTGAATGATTTGGTTTTGTAAGTATTTTCTAGCTTTGGCATATTGGCTCCTGGAACTCGCCTCTTCTATGCCTAGTTTTTCTGCAATTTCTTTGTGTGAGAAGCCTTCGATGGCAAACATGTTGAATACATATTTATAGCCATTGGGCAAATGGCTGATAATTTCTAAGATTGCCTCTTCACTTAATTTATCGATGGCATTTGCGTCACCATCGGCCAAATGACTGCCGGTTTCACTAATGTCTTCAAACTTCATTTTGTTAGCTCTAATTTTATTCAAGGCAGTATTTACCATAATTCTTCGCACCCACCCCTCTAAGGAGCCTTCTTGCTTGAATTTTCCGACGTTGTCAAAAACCTTAATAAAACCATCTTGTAACATATCTTCTGCTTCTAGTTTATCTTTAGCATACCGTATACATACCACCATCATTTTGCCAGCAAATCGCTTGTACAACTCCCTTTGACAATCTTGTCGCTCCTCTAAACAGCCCTTTAATAGCTCTTCTTCTGTCATTCGATGTTTGATATTGGCCCACAATTTTTGCTATTTTTAACCATAGACACCCACTTTTAAAAATTCGTGGCATGGTTCAGCAATATTTTTTCAACTATTTATAAAATTGTGCTGAATTGGTTCAAAATTAATGTGTAAAATTAACTAATCCTTTTGGTATTATTGCAGTGAATGTCTTTAGTTATTCAAATACCCTGCGTTATGTTTCACAATTTTCCTGAAACAGTTGAAAACCTCAAACGCCTGTGTAATGCTATTCAGGTTCCTTATACAGTTCCGGAAAATCAAACCTGTTGTGGTTTGCCTTATTTTGAAAAAGGCGAACAAAAGGCTGCAAAGGCCATTTCAGAATACAATCTAAATGTATTTGGAGATCACTCCATTTTAAGCCCTTCTATAAAATGCGAAAAGACCTATACCATCAGCTACCCCAAAATACTCAACAATACTGTATCTCATATTCAGTGTATGAAAATGGCCGCTGCTGCTAAAGGATTAGATTTTTTATTTCCAAAAGTAAACCTACTAAATGCTGCTAATATTACTAATCATTTCTTTATGGTGGTTGATTGCAACGAAAAAAGTGATATTCAAAAACAGTGGATTAAACCATTTAGCAAAGCACAATTCACCTATCCAAAATTAGAAAACACATGTTGCGGGGCTGGCTTTTGCTTACCATCGCTTAACCACAAAGAGGCTACCGATATGAGTCATAACTTAATACAACAAGCGGTTGAAGCGGGCGCTGAAATTATTTTAACGACAAACGAAATCTGCCTACAACAATTGCAAAATAACCTTATTAATTACCCTCAATTAAAAGCCATGCATCTCATCGATTTGTATGCAAAAGCACTTTAAAACCAATGACGACCTCTGCTAATTATACCACCATAACAGCCGATGATTTAACCCAATTTACGGTCTCTATTTTCAAAGCCATTGGATGCAATGAAGCCGATGCTAAATTAGCAGCCGATGTACTTATTAAAGCCGATATGCGAGGCATCGATTCTCATGGTGTAGCTCGTTTAGTTGGCTATGTTAGACTTTTTGAAAACCAACGCATCAACACGCAACCCAACATAAAATTGGTGCGCGAAAAAGGCAGTGTTTTTACCATCGATGGCGATAGCGGATTAGGTTTAGTTGTAGCGCCTAAAGCCATGCAAATTGCAATTGAAAAAACAGGCATTCATGGCGCTGGATTCGGGGCCGTTAGAAACAGCAATCATTTCGGTATAGCAGCTTACCATGCGATGATGGCCTTAGAAAAAAATTATATCGGTATGGCCATGACCAATGCGAGTCCTTTAGTGGCGCCAACTTACAGCAAAGAGCGCATGTTGGGCACCAATCCAATTTGTTATGCTATACCTGCTAAATCATATCCTCCTTTTGTTTTAGACATGGCCACCAGTGCGGCTGCAAATGGTAAATTAGAAATTGCAGAGCGCCAAAACAAACCAGTACCAGAGGGCTGGTTAGAAACTAAAAACGGCACCCCTACCAGCGACCCTAAAGACTTAAAAGATGGCGGCCACTTATTGCCATTGGGCAGCGACAAAGACCACGGCAGTCATAAAGGCTATGGCCTAGGAGCACTTGTAGATATTTTAAGCGGGGTATTGCCAGGTGCCAACTTTGGCCCATGGGTACCGCCTTTTGTGGCATTTTTACCTGTACTCGATAATTTACCAGGCAAAGGTCTTGGTCATTTTGTAGGCGCCATGGATGTGAGTGGTTTCGATGAAACAGATGTGTTCCTAGAACGCATGGATCTTTGGATTGAACGTTTTAAAAGTGCAACACCGGTGGATGAGACTCAAAAAGTATTGGTGCATGGCGAACCTGAATATTGGATGGCGATTAGCCGACAATTGAAGGGCATTCCATTAATCGACAAGGTATGTGCCGACCTTACCCAATTGGCAGAAAAATACAAATTAGACCATCCATTTTAAATTATATGAAAAATAAATTAATTCTATTTGCTTTTGCCTTGCTAGTACTGAACAGTTGCAGCAATAATGGCAAAAAAAACGATTCAGGCCTTGGCTCTGATTCCGCGAAAGTTGTTTTCAAATTGTATCCAGATGAGAACAGGTTTGCAGACGTAGAGCTGTTGCATTACGAAGTACCTAGCTTCAATGCGCTGGCCTTACAACAAAAATTGTTTGTGTATTATTTAAGTCAGGCTGCAGCATGCGGTCGCGATATTAATTACGACCAAAACAACAAACACAATTTAAGATTAAGAAAAACCTTAGAAGAACTTTATATTAATTACCAAGGCGACAAAAAATCAGACGATTTTAAACGCTTCGAAGTATTTTTAAAACGCATTTGGGTAAGCAATGGCATACACCACCATTATGGCGAAAACAAATTGCAAGCAGAGTTCTCTTCAAACTATTTATTAAGCATGATTGATTTGTCGCCAAAGGCCCAGTTGCCTTTGATAAAAGACAAAGACACCATTGGTTTTAAAACTTGGTTAGTCGATTTAATTTTCAATCCGAGCATAGCAGCCAAACGCGTTAACAAAGCCGAAGGTGTTGATAAAATTGCCATGTCTGCCAATAATTTTTATGAAGGCTTAACAGAGGATGAAGTAAATGCCTTTTACAGCGAAAAGAAACACAATGATTCGATAAGACCAATTAGCTGGGGACTTAATTCAAAGCTCATTAAAGAAAATGGCGAGATAAAAGAAAAAGTTTGGAAAGCAAATGGCATGTATGGTGCAGCCATTACAAAAATGGTTGAGTGGCTCGAAAAAGCAATTACTGTGGCCGAAAGTAAAGAACAAAAAGAGGCCTTAACACTGTTGGTTTCTTTTTATAAAACTGGCGACTTAAAAACATGGGATGCTTATAACATTGCTTGGGTAAAAGACGTCAACAGCACCATTGATGTTGTGAATGGATTTATTGAGGTATACCATGATGCAATTGGGATGCGCGCCAATTTCGAAAGTGCTATAGAAATAAACGATTTCGAGGCCAGTAAAAGAATGAAAACCCTTGGCGAGAATGCTCAGTATTTCGAAAACAATTCGCCAATAGAGGCCAAATACAAAAAAGAAAAAGTAACTGGCATAACGTATAAAGTAGTGAATGTGGCCTTCGAAGGTGGCGATTTAGCCCCATCAACTGCCATTGGCATTAACCTACCTAATGCGGAATGGATAAGAGAAGAGCACGGTTCAAAATCGGTGAGCTTAGGCAATATTTTAGAAGCTTATAACAAAGCTAATTCTGGGGGCATCTTGCAAGAATTTTGTTGGAACGAGGAACAAGTAACACGCTCGAAAACATATGGTCAATTAGCTGCCAAAATGCACACTGCCATGCACGAGGTAATTGGTCATGCGAGTGGCAAAATGAATGTTGGCGTAACCAAAGATAATTTAGGCGCTTATGGGTCAACCTTAGAAGAAGCACGTGCCGATTTAGTGGCCTTGTATTATATGTTAGATCCTAAATTGGTTGAATTGAAACTTATTCCAAGTATCGAAGTTGGCAAAGCAGAATATGATGATTACATTAGAAATGGCTTAATGGTTCAGTTGAGAAGATTGCAGGCTGGCGAAAATTTGGAAGAAGACCACATGCGCAACCGTCAAATGGTGGCTTTATGGGTTTATGAAGCCGGTAAAAAAGACAACGTAATTGAGAAAAAAACAAGAGATGGCAAAACGTTTTTTGTTATCAATGATTATGATAAATTAAGGGTTTTATTTGGCGAATTATTGAATAAAATTCAAACCATCAAATCGACAGGAGATGCAGCTGCTGGCCAACAACTAGTAGAAACATACGGGGTAAAAGTTAACACGACTATTCACAACGAAGTTTTGAGCAGAGTAAAAGTACTCGATGTAGCTGCCTACCGTGGATTCATACAACCAAGATATACCGCAGTAATGACCGATGGTGTTATTACAGATGTTAAAATTGATTATACTGAAACCTTTGTTGAACAGATGTTGCGCTTTAGCAAAGAATATGGCTTGTTGCCTTATGAAAACTAATTAATATAAAAAATACTTTATGAAAACCGCAGTAGTATTTCTATTGCGGTTTTTTTTTTGAGTTTGATTAGAGGCGCTCTTTTAATTCCGGAAATTGCGTTATTAATTCCATTCTTTTTGCCTCTAATTTTTGATGTAAAAAAGACTGATTAGATTCCGAATCTGACAAAGGTCTATGGTGTTTTAATCTGTTATAAGCATCAAGTGCAGCCATTATTTCATTGGCCTCTTTGGATACCACACTGCTACAAAATTTATCAAAAACATAATCAATTGCCATGGCATTCGGATGCGCGCCATCTGTCTCATAAAATCTGTAATCCCTCAAATCATCGTTCACCAATTCATAGGCTGGAAAATAGCAAACATTATCGCCAACCAGCTTATCAATTGCTAAATGCAAAGTAGCTTTGCTCAATGTATTTTCTACAACACCATCTCTTAAATGTTTTACTGGAGAAACAGTGAATATTATTTGAAGCAAGGGATTGATGGCTTTAAGTTGCGCAATTACTTTTTGCCAACACATGACAATCTCATCAACCTCGAGCAAACGCTTTTTAAATTGTTGACCTGCCACCTTATGACAATTGGCTACCAATAATTGATCGGGCAAAAAGTGATACACCCAAGCTGTGCCAAATGTAACAATGAGCCATTGCGACTCGCTGATATACTTTTCGAAGGCCTTTTGTTCATGGTTAATCGTTGCTAAAAGAATCTCTTTGTTCGCATTAGAAAACTTACCATGGTGAAACCAACTGGCCCATCTTTCATTGTTCTGAATGAGGTCATTCTCTGTGTAAGCAATTTGATTAAATTGTCTTGTAAAAGGCTCTGCTAAACTGAGGGGATTAAACACAATACCATTGGGATTTAACATGGTATTGAAATAATAATCACTTAATTTTTTACCGATATTTTCTGTAAAACACGAGCCCATCAAAGCAATTTTATCTTTGTATTGTATAGGTTTCTGATACGGTTCAACTCTAATTCCAAGTGAGTATCTAATCATGTTTTTGTAATTTAATTACTTTAATAATTCGGTAACAAATGCGTCGTTCATATCGCGAAAAACTTGACGCAATGGTGTATTCCCATTGGTGCCATAATTTACCAGATTAATGAACATTCTATTGTTTTTGGTAGGAAAAAAGAAGGCATCTCCACTATAACCTAAGTCTCTACCACTATGACCAACACCCATATGCCCAAGGTTTAAATGTTTGAATTGTTGCAATAAGCCGACACCTAAATTGCCTCTGTCATCATCATCAATCCATGTTTGCATGATGTCCAAAGATTGTTGATTCACCAATGTTTTATTGATAAATAGCGCTTTCATGAATTTATGCAAATCAATCACAGTGCTATAAATACCGCCATAGCCATTGCCACTGCCGGTTACTAAATTTGAAACGTTGATAATTGAACCATTGTTATACAAATCGTAATATCCCTGCGCAGTAAAACTCGGCAATGCATCGTGGTGAGGATAATAGGTATTTGACATACCAACCTTATCAATTACCAATTCATGCATCCATTGTTGGTGTGGCTTACCTGTAATGGATTCAATACACAAAGTCAAAAGCAATGTATTGGTGTTACTATACTCTCCTTCGGTGGCGTTAGGTACATAGGTAAATACCTTGTCTTTTTTATAGGCAAACTTTATCAATTCTTTGCCACTCCATTTTTTGTTAGGATTATTTAATACGGAAAGATAAAAATCGCCATCTGTAATGATGTCATAAATGCCCGAACTATGCTGCATTAAATCGCGAATCGTTGACTGATCAGCATTGGCGACATTGTCTATTATTTCTTTGTCTAGCCACTTGCTAATTTTATCATCCAAATTCACAATACCGCGTTCACGCAATTGCATAACAGCCGATCCAAACATCATTTTAGTAATGCTCGCTGCTTTGCTAATTGTGCAAGGTTTAAAATCAATGTCTTCTGCTAAATCAGATTTACCAATACTGCCTATCCAAGTGCCATTTTCATCTTCGAGTAATACGGCTATACCAGGCAATCCTTTCTTTTGGTATTTTTCTAAAACTGCTTGAAATACCGCACGTTTCGGATGCTTGTAACTGCTATCCGCATAATTGACATTGCATGGTTCTGTTTTTCCGACAACGGCCTTTTTACAAGCGGCAAAAAACAATACAACCACAATAAGGGATATCGCATTGAAGGTCGATTTAAAATTGAACTTATTTTGCATTATTGCCTCCTTTCTTAAAAGCACTCATTGGCACCGTTACACCAACATGTAATACATTGTATGGCAGCAATGGAATATACCCTGGTACAAAAGGTGTTTGTAACATGTTTTGATACCTGATAAAGGTTCTCCAGCCAGCAGCATTTATTTTATAATCAATACCCATCGACAAACTAATCATGCCTTGCGGACGGCTCTTCAACTTAACTTGATCCCATGTTCCATCATCATTCATTTTGAATTGTTGCGTTGCTGGAATCATGTGCAAATAACCACCACCGAAAGCAATACTTAATCCTAAATTATTTCCTGCTTTATAACGGTATCCAAATTCAGTATACAACATAATACTGCGCTGAATAAAGCGATGGCTAAAGTAACCAGCTTTAAACGATTGCATTAAATTGTGTTTTGGCTTTTCTTTCCAATTAAAACCTGTGCTTACAGTTAAGCCTGGATGAAACTGACTGTAAAACATTTTCGAGAAGCCCGAAATCGGTTTGGCTGCAACGAAATTATTCGCAGCTATTCCCCAATACAACAATGGCTTTTTAGCGCCAAAAGTCAACTGCATGAATAAGCAAACAATTATTAAAACTGTAAAAATCCTTTTCATATTATGGCAATGATAAAGTAATTTTTTGAATTTTTGTTTAAATCACTACCTAACTTTCATCATCTTCTACGGCATCAATAATATCAGGATTGAAATCTGATTTAAGTTCAGAATAATAGGCTAAAACGCTCGACCAAAGGGCCAAAAACCCAATGCCAGAAACCAATAATAATTGTGAATAGGGATAATGTAAAATGCGCATTACTGCGCCAGAAACAATGGCTAAATTAGCTACTGTTTTTAAAACAGATAACCAAATAACAAAAGCCTTTGGTGCGCGTTTGCTTAGTTGCGATTTATCTTTATTGAATATATATATTACAAACCAAGCCAATAGAAGAGCACTTGGTATTAGTCGCATAAAAGCACTAACCCTTAAATACAATTCAGGTAAAATATTGAGCTCTAAAAACAGTAAAACAGCAAATGCAAGCCATAAAAAAACGGTTCTTAAAACTAACATTCAATTGGTTTAATAAAGTGGGAAACCTTGCATCATGCTATTCACCTTCGTTTTAATTTCTTTTAAACGGGTTTCATTGTCATGGTTCATCAAAGCGTTGTCAATTAATTCTGCAATTACAGGCATGTCATTTTCTTTCATTCCTCTTGAAGTCATTGCTGGCGTTCCCAAACGCATACCAGATGTTACAAATGGTGAACGTGTTTCGAAAGGCACCGTGTTTTTATTAATTGTGATATCACATTTCACTAACGTGTTTTCGGCTAATTTACCAGTAATAGCATCGCCTTTCGGACGAAGATCAATCAACATTAAGTGATTGTCTGTACCGCCTGAAATAATTTTATAGCCTAGGTCAACCATTGCTTTGGCAAGTGACGAAGCATTGGCCTTTACTTGTTTGCAATACACTTCGAATTCAGGTGTTAAGGCCTCACCAAATGCAACCGCTTTAGCAGCAATTACATGTTCTAAAGGACCACCTTGGGTACCAGGAAAAACAGCACCATCTAAAATAGCACTCATCATTTTGGTTTCGCCTTTCGGTGTTTTATGACCGAATGGATTTTCGAAATCTTTACCCATCATTATAATACCGCCTCTTGGCCCTCTTAAAGTTTTATGCGTAGTAGAAGTTACAATATGACAATGCGGTAAAGGATCATTTAATAATTTAGTAGCGATAAGGCCTGCAGGGTGCGCAATATCCGCCAATAACAAAGCACCAACTTTGTCGGCAATCTCTCTTAATTTTTTGAAATCCCAGTCGCGGCTATAAGAAGATGCCCCGCAAATAATTAATTTAGGTTGCTCTCTCACAGCGATGGTTTCGATTTTATCAAAATCTATCATCCCTGTAGCTTCCTCAACACCATAAAAACTTGGTTTGTAAAGTTTACCCGAAAAGTTAACAGGCGAACCATGGGTTAAATGGCCTCCATGACTCAAATCGAATCCTAATATTTTGTCACCTGGATTCAAGCAACCTAACATAACCGCTGCATTGGCTTGCGCACCACTGTGTGGTTGCACATTGGCCCACTCTGCCCCAAATAATTGTTTTAAACGGTCAATTGCAATTTGTTCAACTTGGTCTACAACTTCGCATCCACCGTAATACCTTTTCCCTGGCAAGCCTTCCGCATATTTGTTCGTTAATACACTTCCCATGGCTTCCATCACTTGTTTAGTAACAAAATTTTCGGAAGCTATTAATTCAATGCCGTGTTGTTGGCGTTGAAGTTCAAGTTGAATTAGATCAAAGATTTTAGTGTCGCGTTGCATAATAATTGGCAAATATATTTGAAAGTTTCATATTTTAGGACAACAAAACGATTTTTAATACAATTGAATTTTTATCTAGTCGGCTTTATAAAACGTCTATTCAAATTAAATTAATCTAATTAAATCCATTGAAAACGACAATTAATAGAATTTTGGGTAACAAAAACAGCATAATTTACGTTACTTTGTTACGTTGATACTTTTATGCCAACCCGATTACTACTCTTAGCACTCCTCGGTCTTTTATTTTATGTTCCATTAAATGGTCAATTTTACCAATTAACTGGCAAGGTAAGCAATGCGAGCATGGAGCCTATGGCCTATGTTAATGTTTCTGTAGTTGAAGACAAAACCATTGGTACAACAACCAATTTAAAAGGCGAGTACACCATTAATCTTCGCACTGGCTCCTATATCATTGTGTATTCTTTTGTCGGCTACAAGTCCATTAAAATCCCTGTTATTATCAACAATAAAGGCATGGTGCAAAATGCGATTATGGAACCGGAAAATCGCGAAATCAAGGGTGTTATTATCAAAGGTAAACGGATTGACCGATCCGAGGAAATCATTAAAAAAGTAATTGCCAACAAATACATTTACGGCAACTCGGTGCCCTATACAGTGAATGCCTATATCAAGGCGAAACAACAAGAAAGCACCACAAAAAAGAAAAAAGACACCACCGTATTTTCAGAAAATTTAAACTTGGCTGAAATCTATATGACCCTCAATTATTCGCCTCCTCAAAAAATAAAGGAGGAACGCACAGGGGTTGATATCAGAGGCGACAAGGATGGCTTATTTTTCTTAACCCATACCGATGGCGAATTTAATTGGTACAAAAACTTAGTAGAAGTGCCAGCCCTTTCGGCCTCTCCATTTCTCTCGCCAATTAGCAACAGCGGATTGTTTGCATATAAATATAAAATGTTGGAGAGCTTTTATGTTGGCGATTATAAGTATTACAGAATAAAAGTTACACCAGGTGTGCTTGGCAATGCTTTGGTAAGTGGCGAATTGATTATCATGGATAGCTTTTGGTGCGTTGCTTCGGTGCAGTTAAAACTTCCGAAGTACCATTTGGTAGAATATGACATGTTTGAAATTAATCAAACATACACACTAAAAGACAGCAATTATTTCCTTGAAAAACAAGAATTCAATTATGTTGCTAAATATGGTCGCGCAAAAACAAGTGGCCGCACTGTGGTTTACTATTCGAATTATAAATTCAAGCCTGCATTTAAAAAGAAATTTTTTAACAACGAGTTGAGCAGTACAGCGCAATTGGCCTACGAACGCGATTCAAATTTCTGGACCCAAATTCGCAAAGAACCCTTTACGGCAGAGGAAATTCAATTCATCAGAAAAAGTGATAGCACCAAGGCCTTGCATTCGCAAAAGAAATGGCAAGACTCAGTGGATATTGTGTACAATAAAATAACACTCAAAAAACTTTTTCTAACGGGTCAAGGCAATTACAAACGCAGTATCGAACGCTATTGGGGTTTTAAACCCTTGATATTTGCCTACACCCCCATATACATTGCTGGTCCGCGTATTAATTATTGGGTGAGTTATAACAAAACTTTTAAAAACAAAAAAACATTGGATGTGTTTACCCGCGCCAATTACGGCTTGTATAACGAAGATTTAAAAGGCACAGTCTCCGTAGGCCGGCTCTACAATCCATTTAACCGCGGCTATTGGTCGGCATCTGCTGGCAGCGATTTTGGCATTATCAATCCAAATGATGCATGGATTGCCATTTTTAGACGGAGTAATTTTTATGTACAAGATGGCGCTACTCTAGCACACCGCATTGAATTAGTAAATGGTTTGTATTTAGGCAACGATGTAGAATTTACGAACAGGCGATCCATTGCCAATTACAAATTTGACAAATCGGCCGATAGTGGTTCACTCTACGGCTTAAACGAGGCCATTGATTTCGATTACTATTTGGCATTGTATGCGGGCGTAACTTTAAGCTATGTACCCTTTCAAAAATACATTCGAGAACCCAATCAAAAACTAATCCTAGGTTCGCGCTGGCCGGAATTATCGGTACGCTATCGCAAAGGCATTAATGCATTGGGTAGCACCATTAACTTCGATTACTTAGAATTTTCGGCCGATCAGGAATTTAAAGTTGGCTTAGCGGGCATTAGCCGTTACAGAATTGTTTCTGGGGAGTTCCTTTCGAATCAAGATTTGCGTCTAATAGATTATAAGTTTCAACGCAGGGCTGGCCCAATTTTCTTTACGAATCCATTGTTTTCATTCCAAGGAATAGACAGTACTTATAGCACCATCAAAAGGTTTTATGAGGTGCATTATTTTCACCGCTTTAATGGCGCTTTATTAAATAAAATTCCGTTGATAAAGAAACTCAATTTAATTGAATGTGTAGGAGGTGGTCTCCTTTACACCAAAGAACGCAACATGAAATATGCTGAGGTTTTTGTAGGGTTAGAAAAAGTCGTAAAAGTTTGGAAAGAGCGATTCAAAATCGGCTTTTTTTATGTGATGGCAGCTAGCAATCAATACAGCTATACACCACAGTTCAAATTCACGATTGAAGGATACGATGCCCGCACAAATAAGTTCTCCTATTAGAACTCAAAGCACTTGCGTTTTCCATTAATATTCCCTCTTCTAGGACGACCCACCTTAAACGATGAACTTCTTTTTGAAGCGCCCAAAGTTGTATTGTAAGTTATACTTAAAAAGAAATAAGAATCATTGTTCCAATAGTGACCTCTGATGCTTCCTGTTGAGCTAAGATTCGGTACAGTCCCATTACTTCTATCGGCTAACTGCGCAGCTACAGGACCTTTCATCTCGGCTAATTTTACAGGATCGGCAAAGAACCCACTCACATCGTCAATATAATCGGTTTTGGTTTTACGCATGTTTAATTCGAAAGCTAGGTATGAACCTTTGCTTAAAGCCATTTTATAACCAATGCCCGAAGGAAATGCAATTGAAGACAAAGAATAGGGCGACTTACCAGGAATGTAGAACTGACCCTCAGTACCATAATCTCTTAATTCGTAAACCTTACCATTCATTCTTGTTTTTGGGTTGAAACGGAAATAACCTATACCACCAAATACATACAAAAGACCTGCCCCTTTGTTAAAACGCTTAATGTTGATTTCGGCCAAGGCATCGGCTTCGAAGATGTTGGTAAAGAAACTCAAATTGCGGTCTCTTCTTTCCCGATTTACTGTGTATTTATCGTTGGCCGATAAACGGGCATACCACAATTGAGATCTTAATGCGAAGTATTTCCCGAAATTGATTCTTGCGCCAGCAGTTACGCCATAACGCGTAGAAAGGATGTCCAAATCTTGGGCATCATTTGTACCTAGCGTGGGCTTACCGCCTAAATCCCCGAGAAAACTTGCAGTGCCTCCTCCAAAAAACAGATCAACGCTCTGGGCCTTGACTGCAATTGGCGAAGCAAGCAGTACTAACATTGAAATGCACATTTTCAATGTAGTTTTCACTTTACTTTTTTTGTTAATTTTTAGCATGTGTGTTAAACCAAATTTTAATTTTTCTAAACTAATTTTTTAAGACTCCATTCATTGAGTATTTATACTTATAAGTACTTATACTCATGATAATCAGCATCTTACATACAAACATACGGCAGAAAACTTAAAAACATAAATAATCTTAATAAATTACAATAAACAACTAGATTTCAGCCATTTAAAATATTTTAATCTATATTATCGTCTATTATACAGGCCTTTTTTACTTATTTTTTCTAAGAAAAATAAAACATCTGATGTAGTCAAACTTTTAATTTGAAAATATAAAAGTACGGCAGTCTAAACCGAACACAAAAAAGAATGGTGTTAATCGGAAATATTAAGGGATGAACCGGAGAAAACTAAGAAAATGTTACTTAGCCAGTAGGGCTTAAAGCATACGTTTCTTGCTTATTTATAAACCCAACAGTAATTAAATTAAAGTAGATAAGCTTGCCTAAACTGTGGACAATGCGGTGCTTTTTGACGTTTAATGCATGCACCAATTCCTGAAGTGTTGAATTAGGCACAGATTTTAAATGGTTTAAAATTTGATTCTCAAGAAAACTATATTTAAGTACTGTAGTTGCATTAGCATTTTTTCTTTTGATAACTTGAAACATGACGGCACTTGCCAATAAACTTTTATCACTTACGCGGTTGTATACCCACCATTTGCCTTCTGTATCGCGGGCATAATAGGGTTTGTTAAAACCTTCAGGAATGGTGGCTTCAATTATTGTTTTGCCATCGATCTCATACTCTCTAAAATTAACATCAATAGCAGGCTTGCAATACATATGACCTGCTATCTCCAACATGTATTTTTCATCTTCGCTTTTAATACCAGCCAAGCTGCCATTATCGCGAACGCCAACCAAAAGTGTTCCGCCTTTATTATTTGCAAAAGCCACTAAGGTTTTGGCAATTTTTGGCGCATCTGAAATGGTTTGTTTAAAATCGAGTGTGCTACCCTCTCCAGTTGCAATTAATTTTTTGATGGAATGTACTGGTGCCATGAGATTGTATGGTTATCAGGAAACGTATGCAAGATAACTCATTTTATCAAAGTTGAAAACTTTGTTCGCTATGGTTTGAATTTCATCCGATGTAATCGCATCTAATTTGTGCAAAACTTCGGTTAAGGTTTCGAGTTCTTGTCCTTGTGCCAAGCTTTTTCCAATTAAAAGCATGAGGTTCATACGGCTTTCTTCTGCCAAAACTATCTGTCCTTTTAGCTGCGTTTTTGCTTGGTGTAACTGAAGGGTAGACAATTTTTTCTCCTTTAATTTTTGCAATTCTTTATATACCAATGCCACCGATTTGTCCAAATACTTTTTATCTGTGGAAAGATAACAATGGAACAAGCCTGTATCGCTAAAAGCAGAATATCCACTTTCTACATTGTAAGTATAACCGTGTTTTTCTCTGATGGCCAAGGTTAAACGCGAATTCATACCAGGACCGCCCAACAAATTATTTAAGAGCATCATCGGGAAACGCTCTTTGCTGCTGTGCTTATAGCAGGTATTGCCTAAAATGGCATGGCATTGCACATGTTCGGTTTCTTTGGTTTTATGCTTGGCCCTGTAATTTTTAAATAACTGCCTTTCCTCCATTTTGAAAGTTTTAAATTGAATGTTCTCCGTGTGCTTTTCGGCCCAATCAATAATTTGTTGGAAAGGCAAATTGGTGCTGATACTTAAAACAACATTTTTGGGATGGTAATATACCTGATGAAATTTTCTAAGATCATTGGTACTGATTTTATTTAAACTTTCAATGGTTCCCAATATATTAGGCGCTAAAGAATGGCCTTTGAAGACCATCTCTTGAAATTCATCGTAAATATTTTCCTCGGGTGTATCCAAGTACATATTAATTTCCTCAGTAATCACCTTTTTTTCTTTGCTCAATTCTTTTTCTGGAAATATTGAATTGAAAGTCAAGTCGCTTAATAAATCCAAAGCGCGCTCGGTATACTCACTCACCACCGAAGCATACAGAACCGTAATCTCTTTGGTTGTAAAGGCATTCATTTCGCCACCTACAACTTCTAAGCGATTAATGATGTTGAGGGCATTTCTTTTTTGTGTGCCTTTAAACAACATGTGCTCAAAGCAATGTGCTATCCCCGGCAAAGCCGCATCATCGCGTGCGCCACCGTTGATGGTATAACCTAAATGTGTAACGGCTGTATTAAAGGCTTGCTTGTAGGCAATGCGCAAACCATTTTTTAAAGTATGAATCTGAAAATCTATCAATGCTATTTATTTAAAATGACTGTAATTGAGGTAAGGTTTGATTGTATGCGTTGATAAGATTTTGCATAATTTGTGCTGCTGGCAAAACAGATTTAAACGTGGCCGCAACTTGTCCGATTTCCAATTCGCCCTCTACCATATCGCCTTCGAACATGCCCTTCTTCGCTCTGCCACGACCCAACAATGTTTCTAATTCTTCTTTTGTTGCGCCATTCAGTTCGGCTTGCTTTATGCTTTGGTAAAATTCATTTTTTATTAAACGAACGGGGGTTAATTGTTTTAAAGAAAGTTCCGTATCACCATCATTTAAATGGGTTATTTTTTCTTTGAAATTGGCATGGGCACTACTCTCTTCGCTAGCAGCAAATAAGCTTCCAACCTGTGCCGCATCGGCTCCTAAAGCCATCACAGCAGCTATTGCATTTCCACTTCCAATACCACCTGCTGCGATTAATGGCAAATTGCAATTTTGTTTGATCAAAGGAATTAAACACATGGTGGTGGTTTCTTCTCTTCCATTGTGACCGCCCGCTTCGAAGCCTTCGGCAACAATGGCATCTACGCCACACTGCTCGCATTTTTTGGCAAACTTTACATTGGCCACCACATGCACCACCGTAATGCCATGGTCCTTTAAATGTTTTGTCCAAGTCGCAGGATTGCCCGCACTAGTAAACACAATTTTAACACCTTCTTCGATAATTATTTGAATGTGTTTTTCAATATCAGGATACAACAAAGGCACATTCACACCAAAGGGTTTTGAAGTTACAGCCTTGCATTTTTGGATGTGTTCGCGCAATACTTCTGGATACATGCTACCACTTCCGATAAGACCTAATCCACCAGCATTTGAAACCGCTGCGGCCAAGTGCCAACCGCTGCACCATATCATGCCTGCTTGAACAATGGGATACTGAATTTTAAAAAGTTCTGTGATTCTGTTTTGCATCAAAAGGCAAAATTAAGCAATTTATAACTATCGAAAGGTTGTTTTTGAATTTCGAATATGGATAGCCATATTGTTTAAAATGATACTTTGCTACACCCATTCAAGTGGGGGTGCCGATTGACTTGAAAATATTAATTTTTAAAATTTTAAAAAAATGTCGTTGTTTTGTAGTTCTAATTAATAGCAAACAATGAGTGATACAATAAATGGCGTAATGAGTGACTACAGTCACAATCTTGAAAAGTGTATTAACCACACCATTCATGAGTTCAACAATATTAGAGCCGGCAAAGCATCGCCAGCCATGTTAGACAGTGTAATGGTAGAATATTATGGCGCACCGGTGCCTTTGAGTCAGGTTGCCAACGTTTCTTCGCCCGATAGCAGAACCATTTCTGTTCAACCATGGGAGAGAAATATCATTGGTGAAATTGAAAGAGCCATTATCAATAGCAATTTAGGTTTTGCACCAGGCAACGATGGCAATGTGATACGCATTACGATTCCACCATTGACCCAAGAGCGCAGGGTACAATTGGCCAAAATGGTGAAGCAAGAGGGCGAAAACAGTAAAATTGTTGCGCGCAATTACCGCAAAGACACCAACGAAAAAATCAAAAAACTTCAGAAAGATGGCTTAAGCGAAGATGAAGCCAAAGATGCTGAAGCCAAAGTGCAAAAGCAATTGGATGCTACCATCGCTAAGATTGATGCTTTGGGTGTAGACAAAGAAAAAGAAATCATGACTGTTTAAGGTCAATTAAAATAATTCAAAAAAAGCCCTCGATATGGAGGGCTTTTTTTATGTCTATGATTTCCCTCAGCGGGCATTCTCATGTGCCGCAGTTGGTGTTCGCATGTTCCGCAGTTGGTGTTCTCACCAACTGCACCCTTTCACATCAAAAAAAGAGTCACACAAACCATTTACATTTACTTATATTTGCTTTGGATGAGACCACAAAAGCAGATAATTCTATTGGCCTTTTTACTAATTGGCGTAAGTAAATCATTTGCCCAAGACAGCTTGCGAATTTATCCTAATCCCTTCATCGATTCTTCTAAAATCCATTTTAATTTATCACAACAATACAAAAGTTCATTATTTGTATTTAATATTTTGGGTGATACAGTAGAGGTGATAATCAAGGATAGTGTTTTACCAATTGGTTCACATTCCTTTACTTTTGGGAACAGCGGCTTGCCAAATGGGGTATATTTGGTAATGCTTAAAATAGGAACGATAACAAAATCTTCAAAAGTCATAAAAATGAGCCCAACATCAGGTATTCCTGATAAAATTAGTTTCAAAAATGAGGTCATCATTTTTCCCAATCCTTGCCAAGGAAATTTGAATATACGATTCGAAGAATCAATTTCTAAACCAATGGCAATTTACATATCCGACCCTGCTGGTAGACGAGTGTATACAGGTATTTTTTTCGATTCAAACATTGCGCTCAACTTGGCTGAGCTTCAGAACGGATTGTATACCCTTCGCATTCCAGATTTAGGGTATAGCACTCAATTGATTTTGGCGAGATGAACTTTTTGTGCCGCAGTTGGTGTTCTTGTGCCGTAGTTGGTGTTTTCACCAACTACCCCCTTTACAACCCGCTTTATCAGGGATAACTGCGTTGTTCCTCTGTGCCGCAGTTGGTGTTCTCACCAACTGCATCCTTTACAACCCGCTTTATCAGGGATAACTGCGTTGTTCCTC
>CAJBKH010000041.1 GCA_903953615.1 uncultured Bacteroidota bacterium | reverse complement strand
TTAGGTTAATAACGACATTCAACCGCCTTCGGGGTTGGCATCGAAATATGCATTTATGGTTCTATTGACATTCAACCCCTTCGGGGTTGCTTTTTCTATTGGTACTGGGTTATTAGGGGCATGGATTTACCTTAATAACTAATAACCATTAACCAATAAGTGCCCCCTTCTGGGCCAGAACATGTAAACAACAATAAAACATACCAAATGGTATGTTTTACACGAAAGCGTTATTTGCTTCAGAGGAGCAAAATCTCAACAACACTGAAAATCTGCAGTAACTCTCTAAGCTCCAGCGGAGCGGCATAGAAAGTTGCTTGCAGGAGGCGTTCGGCTATAATACATGGTTTATTAATGTTCTGAATAAATTACTTATGTTTGTTGGAAATAATTCGCTGTTAATTTGCGCTTGTACAACCACTATAGGAAAGTTAGCACCATTTTAGAAAAACCGAAACGACTTGGACTTTAGACAGCAAATAGCAAAATATGTGACTGGTAACATGACTTCAGACCAGCTTCCTGATATCGGAATGACAGGACTTGAAGAAGGACTTGACACTCCATCACTCTGTATACTAGCTGGTCTTGGCAAGAATGAAAGTCCCTTTGATATTGAGCATTATTTCAAATTATCTCTTGACGAATTAGGAATAGAACTACCAAGCAATAGAGAAGCAGCATTAGAATACGCAATTGGAATTATTGTCGAAATCTTAGAAGGCAAAAAGGACTTAATTAAAGGGACAAGAGAAATCTGCTATAATGCAATTCGCAGTTACGACTTTTACTCAGAAAGCAAGCAGTATTGTTACGACAGCATTGGCTTTGAAACAGTTTATGGACTGTATGACACTTATGATGAATTATCTAATACTGACAGGCCGTGGCAGACAGAAAAGACAAACGAACAATTAATGGCCGAAACCAAAATAGAACTTTTCGAAGAACTGAAAAAGTGGAGAGACAAAATTAAAAACGTTGCATAACAGCCGCTTTAGCAATGCGGGTATGTGTGTTCAATGCAACATTTAAAATCTTTACATACATTTGTGTTGGCAGACAGTTGAACAACAATTTAGTCCCGCACTTGCCATAGCGTCATTCATTCTTCACTATCCCGTAGGGATATGATGTCTGTTGAAAATTTGCATCCACTGTTTTATTATCCCGTAGGGATTATACATGATAGCGCAATAATTCATGGGTGGCTAACGGTCATGGCGTATGCATATTTTATTGTTAGGTTAATAACGACATTCAACCGCCTTCGGGGTTGGCATCGAAATATGCATTTATGGTTCTATTGACATTCAACCCCTTCGGGGTTGCTTTTTCTATAGGTACTGGGTTATTAGGGGCATGGATTTACCATAATAACTAATAACCATTAACTAATAAGTGCCCCCTTCTGGGCCAGAACATGTAAACAACAATAAAACAAACCAAATGGTATGTTTTACACGAAAGCCTTATTTGCTCAATAGGAGCAAAATCTTAATAACACTGGAAATCTACAGTAACTCTCCAAGCTCCAGCGGAGCGGCATAGAAAGTTGCTTACACTAGGCTTTCTGCTATACCAAAAAGTATATGGCCAACCCTACACAAGTGACTTCACTTTTTCCTCTCCTACTTTTTTAAGCAGCTGAAAATAAAATTACTTATGTTTGTCGAAAACAATACGCTACTAATTCGCACTTATAAAACCATTGTTGGGAATAAAGGCGAACGTTTATAGTGAGAATTAGTAAATTATATACAATAAATATGAAAAGACCATTAGTATTACCATCTACAGAACAAGAAGATAAAGACTTCCAAGACTTGATAACGTTCTTTAATGAAACCTTAGGGTTTTGTCCGAACAGCGTCAAAACGATGTACCACAGACCTTCAATAGCCTATGCATTTATTGAGCTTAATAAGGCTGTGATGGAAAACAAGGGAAATGTGACAAGTTCACTTAAAAGACTTATTGGATACATTAGCAGCAATGCAGCAGGTTGCAGATACTGTCAGGCACACACGATCAGGGCAGCAGAAAGATATGGAGCAGAAGCAGAAAAAATGAACCATATTTGGGACTTTAGAACGCACGATGCGTTTTCAGAAGCTGAAAAAGCAGCCTTAGAATTTACACTTGCTAGTTCAATAATTCCGAATTCAGTAGATGATAAGATAGCTGAGAATCTGAGATTGCATTGGAATGATGGGGAGATTGTAGAGATTCTCGGAGTCATAGCGCTTTTTGGGTATTTAAATAGGTGGAATGACTCAATGGGAACGGAACTTGAAAAAGATGCTATAGCATCAGGCGAAAAATACCTAAAACAAAAAGATTGGACGCCTGGTAAACATAAATATTAACTTCATAGAACAGTCGTTTTGCTTCGCTGATTTTCAATGGGCAAAATGATGGCTGAAGTACTTCTATGAAACATTTGTATTAAATAAGCCAAATCGCCAAGACATGATCAATGGTCTTCACTATCCCGTAGGGATATGATGTCTG
>CAJBKH010000040.1 GCA_903953615.1 uncultured Bacteroidota bacterium | reverse complement strand
CTGAGAGTAATCACAACGGAGGTCAATTGGCTTTTGGTCCTGATGGGTATTTGTACATTGGCTCAGGCGATGGCGGTGGTGCCAATGATGAACATGGCGCAATTGGCAATGGTCAAAACTTACAATCGCTGTTGGGCAAGCTATTGCGCATCGACGTGAACACGGATTCTGCCTATAAAATCCCAGCTGACAATCCCTTTGTTGCTGATAAAACAGTTAGACCAGAAATTTGGGCTTATGGTGTTCGCAATCCTTGGCGTTTTTCTTTTGATAGAAATACGGGCCTTTTGTTTTGTGCCGATGTCGGTCAGAACCAATGGGAAGAGGTAGACATTATTGAAAAAGGAAAAAATTATGGTTGGCGCATTATGGAGGCCAAGCACTGTTTTAATCCTGAACGTTTATGCAATACACAAAACTTAGAATTACCGATTGCAGAGTTTAACCATAGCGATGGCATATGCGTAACTGGCGGTTATGTATACAATGGAAAAAAGATACCATTACTCCAAGGTAAATATATATTTGCTGATTGGACTGGCAAGTTGTTTTATTTAGAAGGTGCAGCTAAAAATTGGACTTTGAAAGGCCTAATGATTACCGATAAACAAGACAATGATTTCAAAGAAAACATTAATAGTTTTGGTGAAGACGCGGCTGGTGAGTTGTATCTTTTGACGCAGAAATCAACTGGTCCATTTGAAAGAACTGGCTCTGTTTATACCATCGTAAACGAATAATTTGTAATAGATTATTAAGAATATTTTCAAGTTATTTAATTAGGATTGAATGCAGGTAAGGTTCGATTGTGCTTGCGGGCTGGGTCCATCCCGATAACAATCGGGACGTAAAAATTTTAATTGGTCAGAGATGAAGGGTTGATTTTGCGCGGCAAAGACCAGTTGAAATTTTCTATGCGTGGTGGGCTTTTATTCGCAAGCTCATGATAACGCCTTTGGCTAAGTTTGGTTACTTTTTGCCCATACAAAAAGTAACAAATAACAATGCATTAATATTATTACATGCGTTGGTCGATTTGTTTAGTTTTGTTCATACGGACAGGTACTAATTTTCTATATTTTCAGTATCTTCGCAAATCCGTGCCAAAATTTGAATTAATATCGCCTTTTCAGCCTAAGGGCGACCAGCCAACCGCCATCAAACAGCTTGTACAAGGCTTGAATGAAGGCACCCATGCGCAAACTTTATTAGGTGTAACTGGAAGTGGTAAAACCTTTACCATTGCCAATGTCATCCAACAAGTACAAAAACCAACTTTGGTTTTGAGTCATAATAAAACTTTGGTGGCTCAGCTTTACAGCGAGTTTCAACAATTTTTTCCTCAAAATGCAGTAGAGTATTTTGTGAGTTATTACGATTATTACCAGCCTGAGGCTTTCTTACCAACTACCAATACTTACATTGAAAAAGATTTAAATATCAATGAAGAAATAGAGAAGATGCGTTTGAAAACCATTACCTCTTTATTGAGTGGTAGAAGAGATGTTATTGTAGTGGCTTCGGTCAGTTGTATATACGGAGCTGGTAATCCGGGTGATTATGAGGACAGCATTATCAGGGTAAGCAAAGGACAAAAAATTGCACACAATAATTTCTTGCATGCCTTGGTGAATAGCTTGTACAGCCGAACCACAGCGGATTTTAAACGCGGTAATTTCCGTGTGAAAGGTGATGTGGTAGATGTGTATTTGGCCTATAATGATTTCGGCTATCGCATTTCTTTTTTTGGTAACGAGATTGACGAGATTCAAGCTTTTGAACCATCGACAGGTCATTTAATAGAATCACTAGATGATATTGCGATTTATCCTGCCAATATTTATGTTTCGCCGCGCGAGCGCTTGAATGCCGCCATTCATGAAATACAAGATGATTTGGTAGGGCAAATAAAATTCTTCCAAGACCATGGCAAACCTTTGGAGGCAAAGCGTTTGGAAGAAAGGGTGAATTTCGATTTAGAGATGATGCGTGAGTTAGGCTATTGCAGCGGTATCGAAAATTACAGTCGCTACATGGACCGACGTAATCCAGGTGATAGACCCTTCTGTTTATTGGATTATTTTCCGAAAGATTTCTTAACGGTGGTAGATGAAAGTCACGTGAGCATGCCGCAAGTAAGGGCCATGTATGGTGGCGACCGTGCAAGAAAAATAAACCTAGTAGATTATGGCTTTAGATTGCCTGCTGCTATGGACAATCGACCTTTAAAATTTGAGGAGTTCGAAGCTTTGATTGATCAAGTTATCTATGTAACAGCAACCCCAGCCGATTACGAAATCCGCCAATCGGAAGGTGTGGTAGTGGAACAGGTGATTAGGCCAACTGGCCTATTGGATCCTGTCATCGAAGTGAGGCCTTGTGTGAACCAGGTAGACGATTTATTAGATGAAGTAGAAGAGCGTGTAAAAATGGGTGATAGGGTTTTGGTGACCACCCTTACCAAACGTATGAGTGAAGAGTTGGCCAAATACATGGCCCGCTTGGGCATTCGCTGTCAATATATCCACAGTGAGGTTAAAACCTTGGACAGGGTAGAGATATTAAGAGATTTGCGTTTAGGCAATATTGATGTGCTCATAGGCATTAACTTATTAAGAGAAGGATTGGATTTACCAGAGGTAAGTTTGGTTTGTATTTTAGATGCCGATAAGGAAGGTTTTTTACGCAGTGTTACAAGCATGGTGCAAACAATAGGTAGAGCAGCGCGTAACGAAAGGGGTAAGGTGATTATGTATGCCGATAAAATGACTGAGAGCATGCGCAAAACCATAGAGGAAACAGATAGAAGAAGAGAAAAACAGATTGCTTACAACACCGAACATGGCATTACACCTACTACTGTTACCAAATCGAAAGATGAGATAATGAAACAAACCAGTGTAGCCGATGCACGCTTTATTGAAGAACCGCGTTTCTATTCTGAGCCGGAGAGCATGAACTTGGCAGCTGATCCTGTGTTTGCTTACATGACCAAAAAGGAATTGGAAAAAGCCATTAAAGAAACCGAAAAGGCCATGCACCGTGCAGCCAAGGAAATGGAATTTATGGAGGCAGCACGATTGAGAGATCAGATCGATGAATTAAAGCGCAAAATGATTACTGCTGAATAATGAAATTTCTACTGCTCATTCAAAGCAGTTTCTCTTATATTTGTCCATCTAATTATAAATTATTTTATCTCCAATGAAAGTAGTAACTTACAATGTAAACGGCATACGCTCGGCCATGAGCAAAGGCTTTATCGATTTTGTAAAAAAAGAAAATCCAGATGTGATTTGTTTACAAGAAATTAAAGCCAATTACGAGGACATCGATGAAAAAGCGTTTACTGATTTAGGCTACCATTGTTATTGGTACTCCGCTCAGAAAAAGGGTTACAGTGGTGTGGCCATTATAAGCAAACAAAAACCAGATTTAGTGACCAAAGGTTGTGGGCATGAGTTGTTCGATTTTGAAGGCCGTGTGATACAAGCCGATTTTGGCGATACCAGTGTGTTGAGTTGTTATTTCCCTTCGGGTACAACAGGCGATATTCGCCAGGATATCAAATACCAATTTCTAGATCATTTCATGCATTATATTCAAACCCGTTCACAGGCCTTATCGCTTGGCGAAAAATACCACAATCAAAAACTGATTGTATGTGGCGATTATAATATCTGTCATAAAGAAATTGATATACACGACCCTAAAGGCAACAAAAACAGTTCGGGTTTTTTACCCGAAGAGCGCGCTTGGATGGACCGTTGGTTTGCAGCAGGCATGGTGGATTCGTTTAGAATATTGAACCCCGAGCCACACCATTACACTTGGTGGAGCTTTAGAGCCAATGCCCGTGCTAATAACAAAGGCTGGCGCATCGATTATATATCGGTATCAGAAAGTTTAAAATCACAAATAAAACAATCGGGCATTTACAGCAACGAAACACATTCCGACCACTGCGGCTCATACGCCATCATTGAATGAAGCAATGGTTGCCCATAGCGTTGAAACAATGGTTGTGGTGGGTGTTTAAATCGCCACAGCGCAAGCAGGTAGGCTTTGGCACCTTGTTGACTGATGTGAAAGGTTACTTGGCCCTTAAAACCAAATCCTCTAAACCCCTACAAGCCATTAGCATTAGCATAGGCATAAAAAACCGCAGTCAGCATTTGCTTACCCATGTTATCCCTTCTTTGAATGCAGCTGCTCACAAAGAACTCATTACCCTTTCGATATACGATGCAGGCAGTTATGATGTGCCTAATTTAAAAGAAGCCATACAAGCCCAATGGAGCGGACCATTAATTTATACTGAGCAAGTGCAAGACTTTACCCGTTCCAAAACCTTTAATGCGGCCATACTTCAAAGTCCAAATGAATACATCATGGCTTGCGATGCAGACATTGCCTTGCCCAAGAACATTGTTCAAAAAATAAATACCTATGTAACGCCCCATACTGCTTGGTTTCCACAAGTGTGGTGGTTGAGCGATGATAAAAAAAGCGGTCGTTTTTTTTCAGAAGGCACAGGCTTGTTTGCGTCCACAAAATCTAATTTTATTAAAGTTGGGATGTATAATGAAACTATTACCACCTGGGGCAAAGAAGATTGGCTACTTTACTTCGCCTTCTACAAAAATAAGATAGCTGGCTATAGAACCAACGAGCGGGAGATGATACATTACCCGCATGAGCGTTTGAAGCCTGAGGGGTTTGAGAAGCTTTTTTAGGGGCCTCATCCCCTAACCTCCCGCTAAGGCGGGACAGGCTCTTCTCCATAGGAGAAGGGGAACACAATTTGGGTTTGTTTGAGAACTTTTGTATTTTGAATAAAAGTAACATTTAAAATTAAAATCACGCCATATCAAATACCACCCTCCCTTCTCCTATGGAGAAGGGAATGAGGGATGAGGCAAAAAAAATCCCGAATTGTTTGTTATTGGGCTGTAGTATCTTGGTTCATGACATTGCCAATTATTACTTGTTGCTGAGAAATTATATTAATTTGATTTCTGTATAATGAATTTTATTTATACTTTAAATAAACAAAAAAGGGAATAGTTTATAATAAATAATTCACTACTAATTAAATATCATCTAAGCTATGCTCAATATAGTACAGCCAAAATTATCGAAATTTTGCAAAATCGATGATATATTGATTGAATTGGAATAGGTTTTATTTCCTTGCTTTAAAAAAATCCTGATTAGTGATTTCATATACATATTCATATGTAGTGGTTCTTTTAGTTTCTTTTATTTTAGATAATTTAAAACTAAATGGATTTAAAATATTATTAGGGTGTGTAATACCATACCCATCTTTATTTATGGTATCTATTTGCTTGTTAAAATGGG
>CAJBKH010000039.1 GCA_903953615.1 uncultured Bacteroidota bacterium | reverse complement strand
TCGGGGTGCATTTTTCTTACCTCTTGAATACGCGCATTATTAAAAACCATTTTGCTTTATATGGCGGCATCGGTGGTAGTGTTGGCTTTAGCAGTTGGCGCACCGATTACGATGGAGGGGCGGGCAGTTATAAGAAACAAGTGCTCACCATTCAAAACAATCAGGTATCACAAAAAACACAAAACTTGCCACTCGAAAATTACACCACCGAGAGCGCCTCTTTGTATGTGCCTTTAGGCGTAAAATACAATGTAAGTTGTGAACTCAATTTATTTTTTGAAACCCAATTGGGCCTGCAATATTTTTACAAAGGTTTAAAGAAAACCAATACCTGGATACCCAATGCCCTCTTTAATTTTGGGTTTCGCTACAAGTTAATCGACGATGCCGTAGCTAACAAAAAGGGCGATGTTTTTTGGTAAATTATTTTGACTTTTCAATGTCCAACAAAGCAGTGGTTGCACCTACAACTGCATTAATAGGCGCTACCATTAAACCGATAATAGGTACCATGTCTAGTAAGGCGTATAAGCTGCCGTTGGCCACTGCTAGGGCGCGGTGTTCGCGCACAAATGCGATGCCTTGTTTCACACTTAAGCGCCTGCGTTCGCAGGTATAATCGATCATGCTAAAGCCATAAAAATACGCACTCACTACCCATAATATGGGCACTATAAAAATGGCAAAGGGTCCAATAAAAAAACCAAGCAAAGTGAACAAACCAATGAGTAAAAATTCAATGGTAAAATTGCGAAGGGCAATGCGTATGCCGCGCAAAATATCGTTTAAAAATTGAGAGAGTACAAAAGGGTAAACGGTGCCTGTAATTTTCTCTTCCACCACTTCGCTTAAATAGGCAAAGAGTGGTGAGAGGATGATGAGCACTAAGTATTTTGAGATTTTAGCCGCAACAAAAAATACCACTAGGCCTACAATTACAGTGGTTAAATTTTGAACAAAATTGGCATCAAAGAATGAAAAGAAGGAAGGGATATTTTGTGAATCTATGTTGGGAACAGGCACATGTTGGTAGATTAAATAATCGGTAATGCTTTTGGCGAAACTGAGTGTAAAGGCTGTTATACCAATGTAAAACAATATGCTTAGTAGCAAGGGGAATAAGTAGTAATGCAACAACTTGTGTTTGGCCATAAAGCCGGTTGCTGCTATAAAGTGTTTAAGTCCGAGGATAAACTGTTGCATGGGTTTCAAATATAAATGAAATCTGAAAACAGAATAAATTACCTTTGCAAACCATGGATTTTATCGACAAAAAAATACAAAGCTATGCCGAAATGCATACGGCCTTAGAACCCGATTACTTATATGAACTGAACCGTTATACCCATACCAATGTGCTGCAACCGCGCATGTTAAGCGGTCATATTCAAGGGCGATTTTTATCCATGATAAGCAAATTAATACGCCCCGATTATATTTTAGACATTGGTACCTACACAGGCTATTCAGCCTTGTGTTTGGCCGAGGGTTTACAAAAATCAGGAAAACTTTACACCCTCGAAGGCAACGAAGAATATGCCGAAGTGGCCCAAGCCCATATTGCTAAATCACCATTGGCTTCACAAATTATTTTGCAAAAAGGCGATGCCACTAGAACTATTCAAGAAATCAATTATTTAGTGCCCGCTTGGGACATAGTATGGATAGATGCCGAAAAAAGCGAGTATGAATTGTACTTCGAATTGTGCATCGATAGGGTTCGAAAAGGTGGCTTAATCATGGCCGACAATGTATTGTGGAGCGGTAAAGTAGTGAATGAAAAAGACCTTGAAAAAGATGAGGCCACTCGCCTATTGCATCAGTTCAATCAAAAAATACAAGCCGATAAAAGGGTGCAAAATTTATTATTACCCATCCGCGATGGCATAATGATGATGCAGAAAGTATAGGGAGTTAAGTTATTAGTTAATTGTTAATAGTTATTAAGGGGGAAGGCAATAGGATTTAGGCAATAGGCAATAGGATAAAGTTTAGAATTAATAGTTATTAAGGAAATACACTAAGCCCTCTAATTACCTTACAACCCCGAAGGGGTTGAATCTGAATAGATATTAAATGTGGATTTTGATCCCAATCCGCCTGTGGCGGATTGAATCTTGTTCGCAACCCATTTGTAAAATATGTAAACACCATGTCCGCCAGCCACCAATGGGCGAGGCTGCCTTTGTGTATAATCCCTACGGAATAAATAAACATTGGATGTACATTTTTAACAGATGTTTTATCCCTACGGGATAATAAAAGCATCGTTGAATTTTAAGAATTAAAATTCTATCTGTGATATTGTTGTATCCAAATAAAATCTGCGAATCTGTGGCTTATTATTAAAAGAAGTTAATTGTTATTCGTTATTAAGGGAAAGCCACAAGCCCCCCAATAACTTAATAACCCAATAACCAATAACTAATTCTTCAAAAATGAAGCTGTCTCCATCACTTGGTTATTGCTGTCCTTTATCTGCAAGAAATAAAGCCCTTTGTTCCAATCTTCAATGGCAATGGTTTCGATGTTTGAATAGGTTGCTACAGACTGTCCCATTTGATTGTAAACAACTACAGAATGGTAATCGATAACACTGGCTATTGATATAAAACTGTTCGCAGGATTAGGGTATAAACTTAATTTTTTAGATGCATTACTTACAATTGTATTTACATCAACTGGGTATACAAAACTTAAATCATCGATGGCAAAAGAGGTAAGGGTATCATCGAGCAAGGTGCCACCGCTGAATACACGAATTGTGCATGAATCAGGATTGCCAAACCCATAAAAATCAATTGGAATCACAAATTTGATGTAATTGTTTTGCGATTGGGTAATATAATACAAACCATCGCCAATGGCATTCGTGTCTTTACTAAATTCTACAAGAATAATGGCCGTATCATCTAAAGCTAAATTGCCTTTAATATAGCCCTCCATTTGTTGTGGTTTATTGGTACATGCAAAAGTGGTCCCTAAAACCCCCGGTAATGCATAGGTGTTTAATACAAATGTGGTTTGAAATCCACAAGCAAAGTTGCCACTGCGAGCTGGCTTATAACGTCTTACCGCTGTATCGCCATACTGACCAAAATTGGCAGTTTTCCAACCTGTTGGTTCGTAAGAAAAAGTGGATGGATTATAAGTCCAAGATTCGAAATTGCCATTTGGAATTTGCTGCGCTACAGCACCTAAGATGAATAAAAATGCGAAACTTAATAATTGTAATTTTTTCATTGGTATGTTAGACTTCATTAGTTGTAAAAGGTTGTATGTTTAGTTTAAATTTCTACTGGACTGAATTTGCGTGCCCCTGATTTTAATTCTTCAAATATGCCGTATATTTCTTCAATGTTATTGCTCGTTACCAAGGCTGTTCTATAAGGTTTAAAATGGGGTACATTTTTAAAGTAATTGCCGTAATGTCTTTTCATTTCATTCATAGCAATGACCTTGCCTTTCCATTCTACTGATTTTTCGAAATGCATCATACAAGCTTCGATTCTTTCTTCAAATGTAGGAGGTGCTAAATACTCGCCTGTGGCCATAAAGTGTTTTATTTCTCTAAAGATCCAAGGGTGTCCAATGCTCGCGCGACCAATCATAATACCATCGACCCCATAACGGTTTTTATATTCCATAGCCTTTTCAGGTGTATCAATATCGCCATTGCCAAAAATAGGAATGTGTATGCGCGGATTGTTCTTTACTTTGGCAATTAGGGTCCAATCGGCATTGCCCTTATACAATTGGGTGCGTGTTCGCCCATGTATCGACAAGGCTTTTACACCAATGTCTTGCATCCGCTCGGCTACTTCTTCTATGTTTTTTGTATTCTCGTCCCAACCCAAACGGGTTTTAACAGTTACAGGAATATTGGTTGATTTAACCACTGCTTCTGTTAAACGCACCATCAATGGAATGTCTTTTAACACCGCAGCACCAGCGCCTTTGCACACTACTTTTTTTACTGGGCATCCAAAATTAATGTCTACAATATCGGGTTGCGTTACATCAACAATGCGCGTGGCCATGGCCATGGCTTCTTCATCGCCACCAAATATTTGTATACCGATAGGGCGTTCGTAATCGAAAATATCCAATTTCTGCCGACTTTTAACAGCATCTCTAATCAATCCTTCGGAGCTTATGAACTCAGTAAACATAAGGTCGGCCCCGTGTTTCTTGCACAAATAGCGGAAGGGCGGATCGCTCACATCTTCCATAGGCGCAAGCAATAAAGGAAATTCACCTAATGATATGTCAGCAATTTTTACCACTTTTGTACTCGTTTTATTATTTACAAAAGTACATGCAGTTCAATAGATTTCAAACTTTATCGGATATTTTCATTCTAATCGGACTGCTAATTATCGGCAGCGTGGTAAGCGCTAGCCTGTTTGCTTTGGTCAGCATGCCTTTTATAAAGCTCGGTTTTTTTGAAATAATGAGCTTAGCAAAAACCAATACCGACCCCCAAATGATCCCCTATCTTAAATTATTTACCACCTTTACAGCGGCTGGTTCTTGGGTGTTTTCATCTTGGGTATTGTTGCGCATTAAAAAACAAAATCCAATGCAACAATGGCAATTTCGCAAGCCATCGCCTAAGCAGGTGTTACTCTATTTACCTTTTTTATTTTTGGCTTTAATGTATGCTTCGGCTTTTTTATTAAAGGTCAATGCAAGTTTGCCTTTGCCAGAAAGTATTAAAAATTTTACTTCGGTAGAAAATAAAAAACTCATGGGCACCTTCCTGCACATGGCAAGCATGAAT
>CAJBKH010000038.1 GCA_903953615.1 uncultured Bacteroidota bacterium | reverse complement strand
GATATAACAGTTAAAACCACCAAAGCGGTAGGTTGTATGATTAAGTGGGTGCAGTAAAAAACCGAATTAACCTTTCTTTAAAGTAAACCCAAAGGTGGTGCCATCGCCAACGGTACTGCGTACATTGATGGTTTGATGGTGCGCTTCTATTATGTGCTTAACAATTGAGAGGCCTAAGCCTGTTCCACCACTGTTGCGCGCACGGCTTTTATCGGTTCTATAAAAGCGTTCGAATAAACGAGGCAAATGCTCTGGATCGATGCCATCACCATTATCGGCAACCTCTATTAAAATATTTTTATCCATGTCGTAAAAACCAACGCTGGTTAAACCATTTTCTTTACCATAGTTAATGGCATTTGCAATTAAGTTATTAAGTACTTGGCGAATTTTATTTTTATCGGCCAATACCATAAAGGGATAATCGCACCCCTCTTTTAACTTTAGATGAACACCTCTTTTTTCAGCTTGCGAAAGGTACATATCAAACACCTCTTTGGTGAGTTCGCAAATATCGAAAGCACCGAAATTTATTTCTAAATTACCACTCTCTAATTTACTGATTTCTAATAAATCTTTAACTAAAGTATTCAGTCGCTCAGCACTGTTGGCGGCCTTATGCAAAAACAACAGATTTACTTCAGGATCATTTACAGCACCATCTAATAAGGTTTCTATATACCCTTGAATATTAAAAATGGGTGTTTTTAATTCATGAGACACATTGCCTAAAAAATCTTTGCGATAGGTTTCCATCGCTTTCAATTGGGTTATTTCTTGCCTTTGATCGTGGGCCCACTTAATCACTTCCTCATTTACTCTTTTAATGGGATCGATATTGATATCGGCCATGTAGTTTTTAGGCGTAAACTTGGTCGTTTTAAAATGGTGAATGGTTTTGTAAATGAGTTTTATTTTGCGGTATATAAACACTTCTAAACCATACAAAATAACAATGTAGGTTAGGGACCCAAAGGAGAAAAGAGAGATTAGGAAAGTAAGAAAAGGAATCTTAAAGACAAATAGAAAAACAGAAAAAATAAACGTTAATAACAGCGTTGTTAAGAGCGATATTCTTTCGGGTGTTGGATTTCTAATCACACTTCAAATTTATAGCCTACGCCTTTAATTGTTTGAATAAAGTTATCATCTAGTTTTTCACGAATTTTACGAATGTGTACATCGATGGTTCTATCAACTACCAATACATCATCGCCCCATATAGATTCTAGGATTTGTTCGCGGGTAAACACTTTGCCTGGTTTGCTCGCCAAAAGTGACAGCAATTCAAATTCTTTCTTAGGGAATTGTAAAGCTTTGCCTAGGTATGTTACTGTAAATGTTTCGCGGTCGATTTTCAAATCTGCAAACTCCATTCTGCCAGGTGTTGCAGTATCAGACTGATTTCTTCTTAAAATCGCTTTTAAACGTGAAATTAAAACCCTTGGCTTAATTGGTTTAATAATATAATCATCTGCACCAGCTTCGAAACCAGCTAATTCGCTAAATTCTTCGCCTCGGGCCGTTAGAAATATAAGTGGTGTATTCTTTAACTGTGGGAGTGCTTTAATTTGTCTGCAAGCCTCTATACCATCCATTTCGGGCATCATGACATCCATTAGGATAATGTCTGGCTTCATCTTGGATGCAATTTGTATGGCTTCTTTGCCATTCATTGCGGCTACAACAGTGAAATTTTCTTTCTTAAGGTTGTAACTTAATAGCTCGATGATATCAATTTCATCGTCGACTATTAATATTTTGTAAGATGTTTGTAATGCCATGGTAATTTTGGTTCAAAATAAGGCCTTTAAACTCACTAAATAATTAAACTAATGTTAAATTATCATTATTGAAACAATTCTTCCAATTTACGCTCTAACTCTTCGCCCCTTAAATTTTTTGCAATTATGTAACCATTCCTATCGATTAATACGGTCGATGGAATTGAAGACACCTTGTATAAGCGTGCAGGTGCACAACTCCAATATTTCAAATCGCTTACATGCATCCAATTTAAACCCAAAGAAATAATAGATCCTTTCCATGCAGATTCTTCTTTATCGAGCGATACACCAAGAATTTCGAAACCTTTTTCGCTAAAGCGGTTGTAAACACGTTTAACATTAGGGAACTCGGCCTTACATGGACCACACCAACTCGCCCAAAAATCGATGAGCACATATTTACCTCTTAAATCAGATAAGCGCATGGTATCGCCATTGGGTGTAGGCAAAGCAAAATCGGGTGCAAGGGCACCAATCTCTAACAATTTATTGTCGTCATAAAATTTCTTAAGGTCTTTGTAATAAATTGATTGGGTTTCACTTGGGCCCATTTTATCCAATACTTTTTTTACATCTGTAGCCGTTTGTTCTTCTTTGAAATTATACAAAACAAAATAACCTTCTAAACCTGAGCTCACCAATTCGGTTGCGATGTTATTATTCACCTCTGTCTGTTTTAAGGTATACAAGTTTTGCATTTCTTGCAATTTAATTGGATCGGTTTCTTTGTAAATGAATTGTTCTAACTGACTTAGTTCAGCATATAATTTACTTTGGTTTCTAACAAACTCGTATAAGCGCACCGACTTTTCAGCTTTTACACCAGAGATGGAATAATCAAGCATTTCGCCCGTCGATTTAATATCAATATTAAAAACCGAACCATTCTCAATAATTAAAGGCACTGCGGCTGTTTTAGAGTGCATCAAATAAGCCACACAAGGCTCGGCAATCGTTTTTTCCATAACAAAGTTGCCATTCGCATCGGTGGTAACAGAATCTAACAATAAGTATTCGGTTGAACGAAAACGGTTCAGTACCATTAAATGGTAAGGTTGGTTATTGATTTTGCCAATGATTTTAAATTTTACTTTTCCTTTAGGTGCGGTCTTATTCGCAGGGGTTTTGGCATTGGCTGTTGCTTTTTGAGCAACTGCAGTACTAGGCTTTTTAGGCGCTGGTTTAACAGGTTTTTGTGCAACGATAACCGTGCATACAAGTATGAATAGAGTAGATATGAAGGCCTTAAACATTTTGCAAATTTAATTAATTGTTGTTGATACGAAGTATTTCTTTTTTCAATAGACTTATTTTATCTTCATTAGGTTGTACGCGTATGCCTAAAACATTACAGGCAGTTGCTGCTTCTATGTCGCGGTCGGTGTCTCCAAACATAATAGAATTGGCTGGATCGATTTGGTACTTGGCAAGGGCTTTTTCTATCATCAGCGACCCAGGCTTGCGGCAAAGGCAATGCCCTACTGTAGGATGGTGGGGACAATAAAATATTTCATCAATGACTACGCCCTTAGCGGCACATGCTGTAATGAGTACTTGATGAAAGGTAGCTAAATCTGCATGGGAGTATAATTTCTTATCGATTCCACCTTGGTTGGTAATTACAAATATTTTGAAACCATTGGCTTGGGCCATGGCCATACATTCTACAGCATCGGGCAATACCTCAAAATCTTCAATTTTACATACATAGTTGCCTATTTCTTTATTGAGTACCCCATCTCTATCGAAAAAAACTGCTTTATTCATCCAACCTTATTTTATTATGCTGCAAATAAATACTATTTTGCAACGTTTTTTTTAATTAAAATATTTTGTCACCCTATATCGTCATAATTCCCACCTACAATGAAAAAGAGAATGCCGAGGCCATTGTAAGAAAGACCCTTTCTTTGCAGCCAGCACTCGATGTTTTAATTGTAGACGACAACTCTCCCGATGGCACCGCACAAATCATTAAGGCGCTTCAATTGGAATTTCCCAATCGCCTCCATTTGCTCGAACGCCAAGAGAAAAACGGCTTGGGTACTGCTTACATTGCAGGTTTTAAATGGTGTCTTGAACGCAGCTACCAATATATCTTCGAAATGGATGCGGATTTTTCGCACAATCCAGATGATTTAATAAAACTTCTAGAAGCTTGCGAAAAAGAAGGCAACGGCCTTTCTATAGGTTCCCGTTATATTACCGGTGTGAATGTCGTAAACTGGCCCATGAGCAGAGTGATTATGAGTTATTACGCAAGTGCTTATGTGCGCTTAATTACGGGCATGACCATTCGCGATGCCACGGCAGGATTCGTTTGCTATACCCGTCAAACATTAGAGACCATACAATTGGATAAAATTAAATTCAAAGGGTATGCGTTTCAAATTGAAATGAAATTCAAAGCCTCTTTGGCTGGCATTAAAATAAAAGAAGTCCCTATTATTTTTACAGATAGAACCAAGGGCACTTCGAAAATGAGCAAGAAAATTTTCAGAGAAGCTTTCTTTGGTGTGATTGAATTAAAACTAAATAGTTTATTTAAATAACATGGCTGACCCAATTCAAATATCGGAACTCCGCAAAGACTATAAATTTAAAGCATTATTGGAAACAGATATTTTATCTGATCCGATGGAACAATTTAAAGTGTGGTTTGATGAAGCTATGCAAGCGCAATTAGCAGAGCCAAATGCCATGTGTTTGAGCACAGTGCACAACAACCAACCTAGCAGTCGCTATGTTTTGTTAAAGGGCATCGAACAAGAAGGCTTTGTATTTTTCACCAATTATGCAAGTAATAAAGGCCATGAGATGGAAGTCAATCCGCATGTGGCCCTCAATTTTATTTGGTTAGAATTAGAACGCCAAGTGCGCATTGAAGGCATGGTTGAGAAATTGAGCGATGGGGCCAACGATGCCTATTTTTACAGCAGACCCATTGGCAGTCAGATTGGTGCCATTGTGAGTCAACAGAGCAGTGTATTAAAAGACCGCCAAGCCTTGGATGATGCTTGGGCTTCGATAGAAAGTAAATACCATACTGAAAAACCAGTACGACCAACCCAATGGGGTGGTTATGTGGTGAAGCCTACTAAAATTGAATTTTGGCAAGGGCGCAGCAGTAGGTTGCACGACCGTTTGTTGTTCACTTTGAATGAGGGCAAATGGGAATTGAGTCGATTGAGTCCTTAGTAATTTTTGCGCTTCAAAAAAAGCTTACGGTTGTGTTTACAAAAAATTGCTGATGAACTATTCTCTTGCTTGGTTAAGAACACCGACAACGGCAAAGCCTTCAATCAGAATCTTTATCAGTGGTGACTTCTGTGTTCGTTGTATTCAATTCGGTATGTCTGATTTGACCGCCCAAATAACCAGTGCGAGCAACCAATATAAAACTACTTAAAGACAGTATTAAAATCATATAAGCTACCGTGCGGGTGTAAACAGATTGGCGAAGGGTTACGATTAAACCCGCAATAGCCGAAACACCTAATGCAATTAAACCCACCAAAGCATACAAGGCAAAATCCTCGTGTGCTTTGATATTACCTTCTAATACGCCTTGCAAATGTTCGACACTTTCTTCAGCGCTTTCTCCAGTTAGGTAAGCCACAACGGCACCTATTGAAGAGAGGATGAAGAGGTTGTAAGCAGCAACTTTAGTTTGTTTGCTGCTAGTCCAAATACCATGGGCAAGCACAAAACCCCCAAAGATTGAACCGAAAATTGGCAAATGTGTAATTAGTAAGTGTAGGTGGGTTGCATTCATAAACGCTATTTTTTGCTGTATGTTGGAACCGTTTATTTAAAAATAATGAAATGTTCTTTGGCTGTTAAAGAAAAATCGCAGTGATTAGGTGCCTTGTCGTAAGTATTACCGCAAGCAGGACAAACAGAATAACGATCAGGTAAATTATTTAAAGTGCCATACTTTAAATTGTCAAATGCTTTTTCGAAAAACGCTTTGTGCTTTTCCTCCGTTTTCATGGCATAGGTTAAACTTAAATAAGCCGTTTGGTTATTGGCCAATTGGGCGGTCTTTAAAAAATTTGGATACATTGTTTCGGCCTCATAGGCTTCGCCGTTGATATCATCAGATAAATTATCTTTTGTTAATTTTACTTTATAGTCGGGCACTATTACTGCAACGATTGCACCAGCATCTTCAATAACTGCTTTGTGATTGGCCGCATGAATACCTTCGGCTGCTGCAACGGCTTGGTATAACAAGGCTATTTTGGCATATCCTTCTTCATCTGCTTGTTTGGCGAAGGCTGCGTATTTTGCTGTAGCAGTCATTTCCCCTTTATAGGCAGATTGCATGTTAGCGATATTGTTTACCACGGCATCGGCCGCTTGGATATTTGTATTCATAGGGGATGTTGGTTTAGTAGTGCAAGTAGCAAGACCAAGGCCAGCCACAAGGGTATAATAGACATAAGTATAGCGGTGAATAGCGGACATTTATTAAGTTTGTAATTCGTTCACAAACTTAGTGCGCTCCATTCACCGAACACTTACACAATTCACATCAAAAATTGCAAGGTTCACACTTTAGTGGGGGTTAGGTATTCACTTTAATCAAATCAAACAACACCTATAGCAGCTTCTTATTAATGCTATTTTTTTTACCACACCGCGAAGCAGCTACGAAGTAAAAAGTCACAAGAGAAATTCTAATCCTAAGTAACTTAAATTACAATTTGTAATAGCTTCATACTTTTTGCTAATACGCTTCAATTCTATAGAGCACAAAAGTTTTTTTACCTTGCAAAAAAGGGGCTGTTATGTTTAAAATGGTCTACAACAAAATTAAATATTATTAAGAACACCTAAAATGGCAAAGGGTTCACGCTTTATTTTAACCTATGTCATTTGCACCACTAAAAAATACAAGGGCATGCCTATCGTTATATTGATGGGAAAGGTGACTGCCAAGGCCATAGGCAAAAACAAACCGGGGTTTGCTTTTGGGGCGGATATTTTCATTGCGGCTGGCACCGCTATGTAAGAGGCACTCGCTGCAAGAATAGCAAAGATAAATCGGTTGGCAGAATCGTGGGTAACCGCACTGCTTAGCATGGCCACTAAGCATCCATTAAATAAAGGAATGAGCAAAGCAAACAAAAAGGGGAACCAACCGAAGGAGAAAAACGCTTTGAGTTTGCGACCACTGGTTATACCCATGTCGAGCAAGAATATGGCCAAGAACCCTTTGAACAAATCGTTGGTAAAAGGTTTAATACCCTCGGCCTGTTTGGCATTGGCAACAAAACCAATCACCAAACTGCCAAGAATTAACAACACACTACCGTTGGTTAAAGAATGTTTCAAAGCAGATTTTTTATCGATGTTGGTATCTGCATCTTTATTAAAAATCGAAATCAATACCAAGCCAATAATAATGGCGGGCGACTCCATTAAGGCCATGATGGCTACCATATGACCATGTAAAATAAGTTGCTGCGCTTCTAAAAACGATACTGCGGTTACAAACGTAACAGCGCTTACGGAACCATAAGCAGCAGCAATGGCACCCGCATCGAAAATACTGAGTTTGCGTTTTAAAATAAAGAAGGTATACAATGGTATGAGCATGGAGAGACTGATACCGAATAACATCGACCAACCTATTTCACTTGTAAAGGTTTCGTGCTACAATTCTGGTCCGCCTTTAAAACCGATGGCGAATAATAAATAAAGTGAAATAAATTTTGAGGAGTTGGCTGGAATTTCTAGGTCACTTTTTAAATACACAGCGATGATACCAAGTACAAAAAAGAGTAAGGCTGGATTGGTGAGGTTGTCAATTAAGAGATTAAAATTCATTTATTTTTTTGTTATTGGTTGATTGTTGTTATCTTGTTTTTGAGAATTTGAGTCGCTTCCCATTATTATTTTCATTGTATAAGCCTTGGTTGTATACCAGATGACCATTGACAAAAGTTTTCAAAATTTTGCTTTTGAACCATTGATTTTCAAAAGGCGACCATTGGCATTTGGAAAGAATATTCTGAGGTGTTACCTGCCAATGGTTATTTAAATCGACTAAAACCAAATCGGCAAAATACCCTTCTCGGATATAACCTCTCGATTTGATTTTATAAACTTCGGCCACATTATGACTCATTTTTTCAACTATTTGAGCTAAGCTAATTCTACCTTGGTGGAACAATTCTAGCATGGCTGGCAAGGCATGTTGCACCAAAGGGCCGCCCGACATAGCTTTAAAATAATTGCCATTTTTTTCTTCTATTGCATGCGGT
>CAJBKH010000037.1 GCA_903953615.1 uncultured Bacteroidota bacterium | reverse complement strand
TATTGATTAAACATTCTTCCTTACCGCCTGCCCAGCCACAGGCTGTATGCCAAACCATTTGAAGAAAGCGATAACGCCTTCCCAAAATTTTGTTTTTTCGAGTATTGGGTTCAACCAATCGGTGAGGATACAAAAATGCGCATCGAAAGGTGCCACGTGATGAAAACGGTGATGGGGCGTGCTTTGTATGATGTGCCATTTTTGCAACCAAGTAATGAACCTGCCATTTTCAATTTTTGTTTGGTGGGTCCACTGGTGAATGAGGTTGGCCTGACTGCCATACACCACCAACAGGATGCCTCCCCAACCCACACCACCCAATACTAACCATTCGAATAATAATAACACACCACCAAAGGCCCAGCTGGTCCAGGTGAGCTGCCAGTAATTATTGCTGCAAATATGTCGCGGGTTTTTATGGTGTAGAATATTTACTTCCACAACAAATTTACCAACCAAGGGCATGTCCTCTCTACCGTATTGGTCCATCCAAAAATGCGCACAACCCGTTAAAAAATCGGCCAATAAAATAACCGATACTAATTTCAAAATTAAATTAACTACTTCCATACTAAATATTTTTTAAGCAAAGTTGAGTGAGCCTAGTCTAGCAAGCAATAGCGCAATTCTGAAGTCTAATTTTTGAAGCCTGAAACAGGACTTTTTTACCTGAAATAAGGAAATTTTGGTCTGAAATAGGTGTGGTGAATGCGTTAAAATTGTATGTTTGTTCACCCATGTCGTCGGCCTTACCCATTATTCCGCTCACCCATCAATATTTTAGAAGTATTAAACAGGTATTTATTGGAACCGCTTTTGGGGTGCTTACCTTTCAAATCATAAACCTTATTCAACCAAACCACGGTGAGTTGCGCCCCTTGTTCGAAGGACATATTATGATGTATCTGAAAGATGTTGTGTTGTATTATTACTGTTTCGAATTGGTATCGGTATTCGTGTTTTTTAAATTGGCGCAATTGTATTTCAAGGTGTTTCGGATGAACCAAATGGCCTTGAGCTGGCGCCATTTTTCAATTTACCTTATCAAATGTTTGCCATTGTTGTTGCTAAGTGTCTTTATCATGGCACCCATTACCAATGGTTTGCGATTCTTAATTTATAAATTTCCGAATTACACTTGGCAGGTGTATTACCCTAAATATTTTATGCATGCCGATTTGTACGAATTATACATTGTGCCTTTGCTTATATTCGGATTGGGCTTTATCATCTTTAATATTTTTGTGGATTATAGCGACTGGCAAACCAATCACATGAATGCTTTGAAACAAGCCAGAACATTAGTGCCAAATGAGGCCCCGCCATTAGAGCAAGTTAGTGGTTTAAGTATCATCAGTGGTTACGATGAGAAAGGCGAATACCCTGTGAAGGTGGAAGATATTTGGTGGTTTGAGGTTGACAATCGAAATTATTTTGCCTATACCGAAGGGCATACCTACCAAGTAAGCAAGACATTGGTTGAATTAGAAAATGAATTAAATGCCCAACAATTTTTTAGGGTGAACCGTTCGGTGATTATCAATCTTGATAAGTTAAAAAATTACCAATACTGGGAGAACGACAAATACAAATTGTGGATGAAAGACGAGAAAACGGAGTTTGTAATTCAGCGGGTGCGACTAAATGAATTGAAGAAGAAAATCAATTTGTCTTAAACCATTATACGGCTCCAAGGAATGGCCGCCAACATTAGAAGAATTGAGATACTAAAATACAGCAAACCTACTTTGCGAATGCGATTGACGGTTTGACTTTTGCGTATTTTAAAATAGCCAATGTGTACGAATATAAAGGCGATGCAAGTAATGGCGAAATGCTCTATGGCAATGCTGCGCAAAGCTTCGGTGTGCATCACCTTATCGACCCCCTGTCGAAAAGCAGAGACCCCATAGCTGCTATAAAAAAAATATAAAGGCACACCAATGAGTAATTGCATATCGCAAGTAATGACATAAAAAAGAGCTGGCCATTTATTAACGCGTGTAGCATATTCGTTGTTTGCCAAGTAAGGCAGTACAATGGCCAATATGGCGCCTAAGAGCACCAGCCATCGGATGATGGAGTGGGTACTTTGTAAAAAATAATGCATGGTATTTTTCGGACTTTCTAAAACGAAGTTAAAGTATTTTTTGAAATTTGATTTTAAAATTCTCGGATTTTTTGATTTTTTGATATGGTGAGGGTGGGAAAGATAGAAAGCAGAGTTTTTTGATGAGAAATACCAACAATGGCTTTGTATAATCCCTACGGGATATGAGATGTAAGTGCGAGATTTTATTTTACAGACATCTATTCCCTAAGGGAAAAATGGAAAAACATACTGGTTGGTATGTTTTTTTTAAAATATTTTCGAATGGAGGCAATCAGAATAGAAGACTGTTATCATTCCACATAGGCTTAAAATGTCTTTAACAACCGATACAATAGGTGGTTAAAGACAAGCTACTATCTTAGTACCCCGTAGGGGTTATACCCAACAAAATCGTCATTATTAAAAACATACCTAATGGTGTGTTTTTAATAATATCACAAATACTAATGCTTGACAGCACGGTCGAATGTTGTGCATCCATCGCCCATTGAATGAGGCAGATTGTTTTTTAGAAACACCAACAATGGCGCACATTAATAATGGCAAGTAATAATTCTAATTTATATTAATTGCCAAGCATCCAAGAAATTTAGGTATTATTAGGCAATCGTAACACCTAATATAATCAATATAATAGAATTGATTATAAAGCCCGGTAAACTAGCTAATGCGTATAATAATAAAAAAGCAAAAGTGTCATTTTGCGCCTCCTCAAAACCATACCCGGCAAATGCAACTCCAAATGTTGCACATGCACCAGCAATTACTAACCCAATGATATTAGAACCGCCTATTATTGTTGTCAAAGCGAATAAACCAATAACGGCAAGAAGGTTGGTTGACAATGCAATAAGCATAATTTTCCCCCTGCTTAAATTTCCCTCTGAAGTATGATTTACTTTTGCTTTATGCGATATTTTTAGAAGTGACGCATCCGAAGTTTTGGTTAGTTTCGGCCGTATTTTTTGTTTTAGTTCTGCAATAGGGGTTGTTGGAACATTAAATGAAAAAGCTTTTAGTGAGTTGTTTACTTTTCTTTGTAAGTTTTGGCTGTTTGTAGTAATAGCAAGAGTTGACATCTGCATTGCATCCTCAAGATCAATTACCCTATTTTTGTTTTTACATACAAGCTTTTTGTATTCATATTTCTTAGAGGTTAGCGCATGTTTATATTCAACTTTCTTTTTATCTTTCTTGCCAAATGTTGTTATATCAATATGCAGACCGCGCGTATAACGCATCCTTTGCACACTGGCACATGATTGTCCCATAATTAAGACCAATAAGTAAATTGGAATTAGAAGCGTTTTGAAGTTATTTTTAATAGTCATCTACCACTTTTTATAGAAACAAAAATAGAAGCTTCCCGAGTTTCAAAAAAAAGGAATTTGCGGTATGTATTACATGGATTTAACAAATCCAATAAGGCGGAACTAAGTTATTCCTTTATATTGGTGAATATGATCAATAAAATACATAGCCAGCAATCTACTAGCAAAAATTGCCATTGTTTTTGGGTAAAGAATTAAAAATTGCAAAAAGTTTTTATGAATCAACAGCATCGGTAATTGATTTTTCGAGTGCGCTTAATTTCTCTTCCATTTTTCTAAAGAAAATGGAACGTTGTTTTTCGCCACTACCGGTCAATAAAATCGATTTTTTTATCAGGTTATTCATCCATAAACTTGTTTCATCAATAAAGGCATCGTCTTTTGTCGATAAGGTATTGAATGTGTTGTAGCCTAAAAATACGCGCTTAGGTAATTGTGAATTACCCGGTTCAATTAATACGCAATTATTACCAATCATTACATCCGAATTGTATAACATAAAGTGACCAATGCGCTCCCTGCCTTCTTGATCGTTTTGTTCACATTCTTTGTTCATCTGATTCAGCATTTGACGAATGTCCGCGAGTACCAATAACGCATCCGCATTGGATTCGAAAAAATTACACTCCCAATAATATTGTACTTGTTTGAGGGTGCTGGTAAGTGTTTCATTGGTCCAAATTTCGGTACAATCTAATTTGGAATAAACCTCTGCTGTTTTTTTATTTAGTTCTACTAAATCTTTAGGAATAGCCTCTAAGTTAAATTTTTGATTGGGTAGATAATCGATGTTAAGCACTGCCTTACTCCAATAAAAGGCCTTAAAAGCAGCCAAATAATGAAAATTAAAATGCCTTAATACTGGCACATCATCGGCAGCATAGATGACACGGGTGCCAGGCACTGCAGTCAAACTCGATAGATAATCGGCATACCAGCCCAAGTAAACAATAAAATTATAAGCGTTATTATAGAGTCTGTTGAAATTAAAACTCGCTTGTTGTTTAGAGGTACTAAAAACGCTTTCCATAGGGATATCAAATTTTTCGGCAATAATACCGACTTCATCTATTGAAAATGCCGACTGACCTCTTAGACGACGGTATACC
>CAJBKH010000036.1 GCA_903953615.1 uncultured Bacteroidota bacterium | reverse complement strand
GGTTATGGCGGTCTGCATCCACAAGGTATTTTAACCAATACAGTGGCTGGTTTCGAAGCCTTCTTAGGCCTCATGACCTTCGCCATTGCGACAGGTACTTTATACGGGCGTTATAGCCGACCAATTGCGCGCTTGCGTTATTCTGCCAATGCCATCATTGCCCCCTTTAAAAACATGAATGCATTAATGTTTGTGATTGCCAATGATAACCGCGGTAATTTAGTGGAAGTAACCGCAAAGTTAAACATCAGTTGGAAAGAAAAAGATGAGCAAGGCAATGACATCAGAAAATTTGAAAGACTGCCTTTAGAATACGAAAAAATAAACATGTTGGCCCTTACCTGGACCATCGTTCACCCCATTGATGAAGAGAGTTTCTTAAAAAATTGGACCGAAAAAGATTTTATTGAAAAAGATGTTGAACTGTTTTTATTCATCACATCGTACGACGATACCTTTGCGCAAACTGTGCACAGCCGCAGCAGTTTCGTTGGTCATGAAATAGTCTATGGTGCTAAATTTGTCCGTCCTTTCCATGTGAACGAAGCCGGCGAAACCGTTTTAGAGCTCAACAAAGTGGGGCATTACGAACCCGCTCATCTCAATCTGTAGTAATGCGACATTAGGAATCTTTTGCAAAACCTAGTTCATTGAGAATTATAGTGGTTAAGCAAAAATATTGTATCTATAATAAATCCTTTGTGAACTTTGTGTTTTCCTCTTTGTGCCCTTTATTGCAAGCAATGCTACTTCGTGGTGTGGTTTAAAAAAAAACCTACAACTCAATCCGTCGTTTTGGCAAATTCGGCAAATGTGATGCTCGGTTTTCCCAATTCATCCCAAGCCATATCACCTGTAAAAATTTCGCTGTAATTGTTTAAAGCCTCGGCATACTTTGCTTTATAGCGTTGGCGTTTATCAAACACCCCTAAAAATTTAACCCACGAAAAGGCCCCAATTTTTACACGCAATTTTTCTTTGCTATAATTTTTCACAAACAATTGAGCGGCCTCTTTGGTAGAATAACAATCCAAGCCTTGTAGGTTGTATTCGCGGTCCTCGTTGCCCAATGCTTTAATCGAATTCACCACCATGCGTGCATAATCTGCCACACTGATAAAATAAAATGGGAAACGCGATTCACCAATAATTTGCAAAGTTTTGCCGTGTTTGTATTGTGCTACAAAACGGTCCATAAAAATACTAGGGCAGAAAATAGTATAAGGCATACCGCTGTCACGCACATAGTTCACGGCTTCATTCTTCACATCGAACACCCACCAATCAAAATCGTTTTCATGCTGATAATTTTGAAGTATTGATGACAAATAAATGAACCTTCTCACACTGCATTCCAAGCTCGCATTTATAATCTCGCGCAAACCATCGGTTTCGATATGGTAGTCTTCAATGTCTTCGTTTGGCGAAACATTTAAACTGCAATACACCGCATCCATGCCTGTTAAAAAACGTTTTAAATCGTGGTGATAGGTGATATTGCCTTCTACTATTTGCACATTTTCTGGCAAAATGGTTTTGGCTTTATCAGCATCGCGCACCAATACAGAAACCTGATAACCTGCATCGGCCAAAGCCTTGGTAACTGGCAAACCTACTGCCCCTGTTGCACCGAACACTGCTATTTTTTTAATCATACAAAAATTACAACGCACGAAAATACAACTTTTGTATTTAACCGAATTTTAAATCCATCTTTCAAGCAGCAAACCCATGATTTAAAACATCAATATTATCGATTTGAATATAAAGATATCGCTGTCATACCTCATCTTTTCTTTCATTTGAAATAAGTATCTTTGCACTTCAAAAGATGGCGAAAATAGTTGTAGGTTTAAGTGGTGGTGTCGATTCTTCGGTGGCGGCTTATTTGTTAAAAGAGCAAGGCCACGAGGTGATTGGCATGTTCATGAAAAACTGGCACGACACCTCGGTCACCATTAGCGATGAATGCCCTTGGATTGATGATAGCAACGATGCCATGTTGGTGGCAGAAAGTTTGGGCATTCCCTACCAGACCATCGATTTGAGCGAAGAATACAAAAAGCGCATTGTCGATTACATGTTTGCCGAATACGAGGCAGGACGTACCCCTAATCCCGATGTATTGTGCAACCGCGAAATAAAATTCGATGTGTTTTTAAAAGCCGCTGTGCAATTGGGTGCCGAGTATGTAGCTACTGGGCATTATTGTCAAAAAGGCGAAATTGAAACACCGCTTGGTATTCAATACCAACTTTTGGCAGGTAAAGATGGCAACAAAGATCAGAGTTATTTTCTTTGTCAGGTTACACAACAACAATTGGCAAAAGCCTTGTTTCCAATTGGACATTTAACAAAACCCGAAGTAAGAGACATTGCTAACAAAATTGGTTTAACAACGGCTAATAAAAAGGACTCGCAAGGCTTGTGTTTCATAGGCAAGGTGCGTTTACCAGAATTTTTACAACAACAACTCAAACCTAAAAAAGGCTTGATCTATGAAATTGACAACAACAACAGTTGTTACGATTTCAATTGGCCTGCAGGTGCTGCTATAGACAACAAAGAAGAATTAATTCGCTTAACTACACCGCTAAAATACGATGCCAGCATGGGCAAAAAAGTAGGCGAACACAGTGGTGCGCATTACTTTACCATCGGTCAGCGCAGGGGCTTACAAGTAGGAGGCAAAGCCGAAGGATTATTTGTAATTGCAACTGATACCATTACCAATGCTATTTATGTTGGTATGGGCGAAACCCACCATGGTTTATCGCGCAAAGGCCTTTTTGTGCCAACAAGTGACATCCATTGGATTCGCGAAGATTTAAAATTAAAACCCAACCAAAAAGCTGAGTACATGGTGCGCATACGCTACCGTCAGCCATTGGTAAAAGCCATACTCTATCAATTTGAGGAAGGCGTTTATATTATTTTCGATGAGTTGGTAAGGGCCATTGCTGCTGGTCAATTTGCAGCTTGGTATAAAGATGAGGAATTGGTAGGCAGCGGTGTGATTGGGGCTTGATACTTCCATCATTCACACGCTATCAAAATATTGATTTAAAAAAATCTTTAACCATATTACAAACACATTTATTTCGCAATCAGTGTATTGCTATAATCATTAAGATTCCGCTTTTTTCATTAGGTTTGCGCCATGATTGGTCTTTCCGCATTCTTTACAAAATACTTTGTGTGGTCTTTTATATGGCGCCTTATTAAGAAAATTATTTTCTGGTTTTTGGTGTTAAGCATTGGTGGTGTACTCTTATTTAAATGGCTACCTGTACCCGTTAATTTCTTTATGATTCAAAGGTGCTTCGAACAAAAAGCCGAGGGCCAAGCAATGCGCTTAGACAAAGACTGGGTGCCGCTCGAAGACATATCTCCCAACTTGCAATTGGCAGTGGTGTGTGCCGAAGATCAAAATTATTTGAACCACAACGGCTTCAGTTTTACAGCCATTGAAAAGGCCATGGAATACAACGAAAAGATGGAAAAAAAAGGCAGCGACAAACGCAGAGGAGCCAGCACGATCAGTCAGC
>CAJBKH010000035.1 GCA_903953615.1 uncultured Bacteroidota bacterium | reverse complement strand
TTTCCATTTACTGTAACCGTTGCTAAATTTAGGCCATGTTCCTGATCATAGGTAGTAACAAAACCTTGTTTTGTCATTTCTACAGGATTCATGGTGATGTAATTGTCCCAAGTAGCTTTCGTAATTGGATCTGGCATTTCTTGCAACCAAGGATTACTTGATTGCTGACCAACTCCAATAGCACTTTTTTGATATAAAACCACTTCTAAGGCACTAGCAGATGGTAATTTGCCTAGAACACCATTTTTAAAAGGAGTTAATACATTCAAGTTTGAAGGCACTGTTTCACAACTGTTGTGGGTTGAATAGGCAAAATCTCCTAAAGGAAGAATTTGAGAATAATTTGATTTTATCAAATCGTAAGCCGTTGAGGAGTCTTTACCTAGACGAATTGATTTGCCCGCCCAAACAGAAAAAGTTTCAATAACGGAAGCTGTATTATGAATAGGACGTATCGTAGGCTGTGCAATTGCATAATGATTGTTGGTTGGTTGATAATCTAACCAAGATTCAAGTGCATGATGATCTGGACATACATAAGAACATAAACTTGCTGTTTCATCAGCAAATCCCGCAAATGATACCGTTGTCTTAATCTGCTTTAATGCTTTTCCAAAAGCTTCCCCATTCGGTAAAGAATAGACTGGATTTACACCCATAAAAAGCAAAACTTCTGGCCCTTTTCCTGAAATAACGTCATTAGCAAGCTTAATAACTTTAGCGTCTTCAGACTTGAATAATTTAACATCATTGTTTAAGTCAATGGTAGTGCCATAACTGCCCAACAACTGATTTAATTGATTGGTCAGTAATTGCAGACTTACATTATTAGAACCACAAACAACCAATGAGTTTTGCTTTGAACTTTTTAATGACTTCAAGGCTTGATCCGCTATATTTTTTACTTGTGCATTTAACACTGAAGAAACGGCGCAATTCCCACCAATCCCTTTAATTAAATAGGATATAACCGCCGCTTGTTCTGAAGGCTTTATCATCCCTCTATAATCAGCGTTAGAACCAGCTAAAGACATAAATGATTCGAATTGAAAATGCTTAGACATCCATTTAGCATCTGGATTTCTAGTCATACCATATTGTGGCACATATTCTGTTGCCATTAACCAAGTTCCCAAGAAATCGGCACCTATACTGATAATAGTTTTTGCTTTTGAGAAATCATAACTCGGGATTATTGCAGCACCAAAATTTTGCTGATTTGCTTGACGTATCGCAGAATAAGAAACTGCATCATATTGAATATGATTCAATGTTTGTCCGTTAGCGGTAAATGCCGCGGACATTTCGTCGATTTGTTTTTGTAATGTTGGACTAATAATACTATTAGAAAGTAAGCTAACTGTTTTCGCAGTTTTTAGTGCTTTTGAAATCGATGTGTCAACAAGAGACCAAGACGTTAACTTACCATTTTCCGTAGGACCTGTTAGTCGTGCGCTATCATACAAACCTAAAATTGATGCTATAATTTGTGGATTAACAGCTCCCTTTGTTAATCCAAAATCCTTATTTCCTTTAATAAAAATAGGACGACCTTCACGCGTTTTAACAAGTATACTTGCATATGAAGATCCATCATAATAAGTTGATGCATACCAAGTGGGCATGCCAGGCGTAACATTTTCCGGCTTCAACACATACGGCACCGCTTTTGTCACTGGCGCCTCGCAGGCTGCCAATGTTGCCGCAGCAACAGAGAAGCCTAAAAACTTTAAAAAGTCCCTTCGTCCCGTTGAAGTTTCATCAAGTTTTTCATTTGATAAAAACGCCTCAACCGTTTGTTGAGAAGGAAATTCATTCTCTTTATGCTTGATGAACTCAGTAGTTTCCTTTAGTTCTTCAAGTCCTTTCCAATATTTTCTTGCCATTCCCATATTTTTCTGACTATGACCTAATTATTAATAATGGCATTTTGCACATTCCCAACCGCCCAATTCACTCACACTTACCTTACCATCTTTTAAATACTTTTTATATAATGACTTGTCATTATCTCTCAAACGACGATGAATCTCGTCATAATATCCATTTTTACCATCACCCAAAGGAACATCCTTCGCGCCGTGGCATTCAATACACCAACCCATTGTTAAAGTTGGCTTCGTCAATTTCACATTTCCTTCTATCTTATTAAGCTCTGAAACAGGCTGTACTTTCACCGTTTCATTCATTTTTGTCATATCGCCATGACATTGCTTACAATCAATTCCTCCAACAACAACGTGCTGAGAGTGATTAAAATAAACATGATCTGGCAGTACATGTACCTTATTCCAAACAATCGGCTTAGTATTCCCTGTATATTTCCCTGCTCCTGCGGGATTCCATCCTGCTGCGGTATAAATTTTCTTGATTTCTCCTGCAAAAGGCTTGCCTTCTCCATTAATTTGTTTGTGGCAATTCATACAAACATTCACCGAGGGAATTCCTGCGGACTTAGATTTCGTAACCGAATTGTGACAATATTTACAATCAATACCATTCACTCCTGCGTGTCTGTCATGTGGAAAAGCGATGGGCTGTGAAGGTTGATAATTTTCTACTACGTTAATTCGGTATAGCCCTTGGAATATGGTTACAATAACAGAGATAACAATAACCAAAACTCCCAAACCAACTGGCAATCGATATTTCCAGGCCCAAGTTTTTAATTCAGACAAATAGGTTTGTTCGTCATCTGAGCCACCCTCTCCCACTGAAATTTTTAATTGTCGACGGACGCCACCAACAGACAGAATAATTGTAAAAAAGATTATGCTTAAAATCACCCAAAACCAAAAACCTCCCCCTTCTTCTTCTGTCGCTTCCATCGCGGGGTCATTTACAACGTTCCCGCTTCCCCCTCCAGCTGCTAATGCAGGATCTGGCTGCGCATCAACCCAATCCAAAATGCCATTTATTTGTTCCTTTGATAATTCAGGAAACGCAGTCATTGCGGTTGCTGACCATTTAGAAACATTGGCCGCATATGGGTCGTTCGCTACAGCTGTTTGCCAATTATTCACCCATTGATAAATAGAGCCTTCTTTCGCCCCCCCTGTCGACCATTTTTGTCGCGCCTGAAACAATTTTGGACCTGTAGAATTTTTATGCGGCTGATGACAACTTGAACATTTAGCCTTAAAATCCCCACCTCCATCAGCCCATAAACTCGTTGGAAATAATAGAAAAACAAGAATAGTAAAAACGGCTGTTAACCCTAAAATGTTGCGCTTAACCTTCTGAATATTAGATATTTTCATGAAAAAAGTTACTAATTTCTTACCTTAACAATGCCTTATAAATGCATTTTATCGGTCGTAAAATTAGATAAATAGAGTCGTTTCATGACAATCTTATGACAAAAAAAACCTAATTTAAAGTCATTCTAAATAAGACTTTGTTTCAATCAAAAAACTAATGCCTTAATTCTATGTAGTATTGAATGCTTATTTTTACATAAAAAGTTAATATGATGAAAGGAATTTTACTGTTGTTTTTAGGCTTTTCCAGTCATTGCTTTTCTCAAATTACAATTCGAGGTGTGGATAACATTGAACCACTCGTTGCGGCGTACAGATCTGATTTTGTATCTATGATTGGTTATCGTATTCAAATTTGTTTTGACAGTAACAAAAGTATCGTAGATGAAGCTAAAAGCAAGTTTATAAGTGCTTATCCAAAAACGGAAGTTTATATGGTTTTTGAGAACCCCAACTTTAATTTAATGGTAGGTGATTTTAGAACCTTGATTGCGGCTGAAAAAATGAAAGCGAAAATCCAAGGAGACTTTACGATAAGCGCAATTCACAAAACAACCATAAAATTGCCGCGTGTTGACTAACTAAGGTCACCAACCCTGTGCTTTAAGGGGAATTAACTCCCCGTTCATGTCAACCAAGTTCTTCCCTTCCTCTTTGCTCGTCATATAGCCAATTGGTGTGAAGCTAGGATTTCCAGCAACTTTATCAAAATCCTCTTGCTTTATTGTGAATAGCAATTCATAATCTTCTCCGCCATTTAAAGCACACGTTATAGGTGAAATATTAAATTCCAATGCGGTCAACTTTGTTTTGTCTTCCATTGGTATTTTTTCTTCAAACAATTGACACCCCAGTTCACTTTTCTCACAAAGGTGGAAGATGTCAGATGCTAAACCATCAGAGATGTCTATCATAGATGTTGGAATAACCCCTAGTTGCGCGAACAGCTCAACCATGTCGTGCCTAGCTTCTGGCTTAAGTTGACGCTGAATCAAAGAATCAAACCCATCAAGCTCTGGCTGAACACTTGAGTTTGCTTTAAAAACCTCGTTTTCGCGCTCCAAAATTTGGAGGCCCATATAAGAGGCCCCTAAACTCCCTGTTACCATTATTATGTCTTTGGAACTGGCGCCAGAACGCATTGTTATTTTATTGTTTTCTATACGACCAACTGCTGTTATCGATATTGTTAAACCAGCATAGGCCGCACTCATATCACCGCCGACTAGATCAACGTGAAAGGCATCGCAAGCCAAATTAATTCCCGCATATAATTCTTCGAGTGCTTCAATCGGAAACTTACTTGATACGGCGATAGAAACTGTTATTTGTTCGGCCCTTCCATTCATCGCACAAATGTCAGAGACATTAATCGCGACAGCTTTATAACCTAAATGTTTAAGCGGAACGTACATCAAATTAAAGTGGACGCCCTCAACCAACAAGTCGGTTGTTATCAACAAAGACTCTTTATCATTTAATTCAACTATTGCACAGTCGTCACCAACACCAAAAAGTGAAGTGCTGTTTTTTAAATTAAAATCTGCCGTTAATCGATTGATTAATCCGAATTCACCAAGAGAATCAATATTGTTTGTTTTATTAGTTGGCATTAGAGGAGATGTTATATTATTTATACTACAGTCATAAAAAAAACAAAATTACCACAATTAAACAAGCTACAAACCAATAATTTATAGCATAAAATCATCGCTATTTCTTGCTGTAATATTCTATTGCAATTACGAGACAATGTATCAAACATTAATAAATACAAAAACAAAAAACCCTTGAAACATAATGTTATCAAGGGTTTCGTTGTTTTTAAGTGTTGACCCACTAGGGCTCGAACCTAGACTCTACTGAACCAAAATCAGTTGTGTTGCCAGTTACACCATGGGTCATTCGCGGTGGCAAATTTAATAACTTAATTTAAATTTTAAACTATATAGATAAAAAGGATGC
>CAJBKH010000034.1 GCA_903953615.1 uncultured Bacteroidota bacterium | reverse complement strand
GAAAATCGCGCTTTGTTTCCCATATCAATACACCCTTTCTATATTCTAAAACTTTAATGCCTACAACAAACTGTCCAACCCTTGTTGGTGTTGCTGTTAATTTACCTGTTTTACGATTAATAGACAATGTTGGCGACCCATCCATTTGCATGTACATGGAATAACCAGAAGCCCAATTCACATTGGTATAATTGTTCGGATTTGTTTTGGCAAAGCCATTGTTATTTGGCGAATTGTAAGGATGGTACAACTCATACACCAAAGAATCACCATCCGCATCAATGGCGCTGTGATCAAAATTAAGCGGTGCATTCGCACATAAAAAGTTAGGCGGCAGCGATTTAAATACAGGACTGCTATTCACTGCTATTGAGAGTGCTCCAGGTATCTTGGTCCAAAAGGTAGCACCAGTAGTTTCTGGCTTGATTAAATTATTGATGGTATTGTTTCTACAGCACCTCTCAAAAGAAAGCACGTATCCACCAGTGTTAGCGGGTAAAGTAATATCAAAATTATAGGTATACTGACTGACACAGATTTTGGGTTTATTGACAATGCAGTTGTAATTCAAATCAGAAATAATAACTGGACCCGTACGAGTGCCCTGTAATGCTGCACTGCTATAATTGCTATAAGAAGCATTCGTAGGATTGTATGAAAAAATATTAACCGATCCTTTTTCGTCCTGGGTAATAGCCGCAGAACTACCATTGTCGCAATCAATATAAACCAACAGAGTTACATTGTATTTAATATTAGAGCCCGTTTTACTAACATATTTATACATGATCTCCCCTCCTACAATATGGGATGCTTGCAGATTCCAAATAAAAGAGACGAGAATATATAATGCTATTTTTTTCAAACCTTGTTTACTATTAGACGATATGTTTTACCAATTCTGTTGTGTAGGTAAAAATTATTGCCCCATTACTTGGTTATGAAACTGCAAATAATTATCGGCCTTTGACTTATCGCCTGCTTCAAGCGCTTTCATGTGCATGAAATAATAAGGCTCACCTTCGTCACCAACATAGCCTGCTTGTTTCAAAATCGTTGCAAAGCGGTTATAGATTTGTTGGTTGTCTTGACCGAATTCAAAAAATTTATAATAGTTGAATGCAGCACTTTCAAAATCATTGCCAAGCGCATTGGTTTCTGCCAAATAATAATAAATACCACTGTAATTTTCTTTGTAAAACAAGGCCTTCTCAAATTGCTTTTTCGCCAAACTAATGGTGGCGGTATCGATCATGCTTGGCAACACGGTTGCTTTTCCATAATACATTTCACCTAATGAACCATAAGCTTCGTAGTTACCATCTCTCAACTCAATGGCCTTCGTATAATATTTAATGGCTCTATCAAAATAAGCCATCGGATTAATGGTATCTGTTTTCAGCAATTCGTAACAAGCGTTACCCGCACCTCTTGCAAACTCTTCCTCTTTTGGATTGTATTGCATAGCCTTTTCATAAAAATACAAGGCACTATCACCCTTTTTCATGTTGAGGTACTGTTTACCTAAATAACTGTAATTGTTTTCTGACTTAACAACAGCCGCAATGGTAACACCATCCACTTTTATTTCATGGATAGTCCCTTTAGGTGGCCAATACCCGCCTAATATTTGATTTTGAGACAATGTACGTGTTGTCCAGATGGCATACTTCCAATCGTCATTGGCCCATTCGTATTCTCGTGTCCATTTGTACATGACATCTTTGCCTTCGGGTACAAATGTTTTTAATGCTTCCTGAATATTATTGCTACTCACACGCATATCGCCTTTCAAAATTTCTGGTTTATTCTTCACCAACCAATCAAAAGCAGCGCGTGGCGATTGGTTCCAATAATCCAATTCATAAACACCATTGGCGCCTTTAACACCGCCCGCAATTTCGTTAAAATATAAATATTGGTATGGATGGTTTACAATGCTCCAAATACCTGGTTTTAAAAATGTAAGTCCTACAATCAACACAACTACTAATTGAATTTTAGCTTGCTTAATCAGTTGCACCAAGCCTACCCAACCCAACATGGCCAAGGCTACCAATGAAGGATAGATGAAAACAAAGTGTCTCCAACCATTGTAAACATATGATTTTTTATAGATGGCATAAGCCGAAGGAAATAGGGTTGCAAACACCAATAAAACAAAACCCCAGAACAATAATTTATCTTTTCTAAACCAACCTAAAACAAGGCTTAAAAAGAAACCACCAATCACTGCCAAGGGAGCAGTTAGCATAATTAATTTTGGCTCATAATACCATGGCTTGTTAAAAATACGAACCCCTTCAAATAATTCATAATAGGTGAGGTAAGCAAATTTCTCAAACTCTTGCAATGCTTTTACAGCGCCTGTTAATGGCTGTCTTAAAGCATATGGCCACATTAAAATACCAATAATATAGCCAGCAATACCAACAATCAACATTGGCATTAAATACGGTTTCACACTTTCAAAAAATGTGAGTTTTTTATTGCGTTTTAACAACCAAACAATACCAATAAACATGCCCAAATAGCCAATTAACAGCAATCCACCAGCACGAATACTAATGGCAAAGCCGATGGCAATCGCCAACATTACTTTGGTTTGATGTTTGGCGTCTGGCAACTCTCGCATTAATTTTATTAAATAATACAAGGCCATGATATAACCTGCTGCAAATGGAATATCCTTTGGGTTATTGAAACATTGTCCAAAGAAGGAAGGCGAGCATACCATTGCTAAAAGTGTAATCAATGCAGGCAACCAACCAGCGAATGTTCGCACAATCAAGGCGGTAAACAGGATGCATAAAAAGCCGACCAAAGCATTGAAAAAATGTCGGGTGGCATATTCATTTTCAATTTCGAAAATACTGTTCACTGCCGAAGCTGCAACGTCAATACTCATACCGTAATAAACGTTTGTAAAATAGTCGCGCTGACCTGCCTTTTGCGAATTGAACATATTGGTATCATTGCCAAAGCTGGCGTAATATTTTAATACATCTTTAGAAAATTTATTGTGATTGGGCTCATCCCAGGTGACATTATAATCGAAGCTAATCCAACACATTAACACCAACAACAAAGCCGAGGCAACACCAAAAATTCGTTTATACCCACTGTGATTAAAGTCTAACCAAGTGCTGTTACTTTCGCGCGTAGTTGCCAAAGTAAAAAATGAATTTTTAATTGCAATGAAACCTTTAACGAAAGCCGTAAAGAAAGCTTTGAACCCTTCTCCAAGAACATAGCTTCCTTGTCCCAAATCAAAATTAACTTTCTGGGTATTATTTTCTTTTTCGCCAAGGGCTGCTATTTGCCAAGCATCGGTAACCCCTTTTGAAACCAACATTGTGTATGCTTCTTTTTGAATTAAAACAGCTTTGCTGGCCGCCATGTTCGCATTGGTACCGGTGGTAAGTTTGGTCCAGAAATTGGCCCAGTAACCACTCCATTTTTCAATAAAACCAGCTTTGGCATTGTATTGCTCATGCCCAACAACTATGGCTTTATTGCCCATCGATTTGTTAGCTAAACCAATCCATTTAACATAAGCAGAGGCATCAGACAACAAAGGGAAACTAATAGGCGCAATATGTTTTACACCTTCAGGAAAAGCATTGGCCTCAATAATTTCAATTTGATTCTGCGCTAATGCCTGATTAAGTTGGTCCTTAATGGTATTGGGTGCATATATTTTTATACCTGAATTTGCTTTGTTAACCAAAGCACACAATTGCTTTAAATCTTCAGCACTCGTAGCGCTTTCAGAATATTTTAAAACATAAACAGCAGTGTGCAAATTAGCAGTATTGGGGGTTGATTTCGAATTTTCTAAAGTACTCATCAAATGGGTTTATAATACTTGCGAAATTTAACGATAATACTTGTGCTAGCAAAATATCATCCTATTAATTTAAAGTTAGAAGCATTGGAATCTGTATTTTTGCAGGATTAATTTTTTAATTACAAACCACTTCGGTTCCCTAATAAATAGAATGAAACAAAAAATAAAAATTGCAACAGAGCTTTTTTTAAACCAACTATCTGAGCACAATACGCGCAGGGTCTCCTTGTTTTTTTCTAAAATTAAAACCAAGGCTTCGGCTTCATTTGCGCATCAAAAATGGGCCATTCGATTGATTCGCTTGTGTGATTTTATCATTGTTAGAACGAATGGATTTAAATTCATTGAATTTGAACTAACCAATATTTGCAATGCCCAATGCATCTTCTGTCCTTATCCCGACATGTTGCGCACTGATAAAAAATTCATGAACATGTCTGATGCCTTGCTAGCGCAAAATATCGAAAAATTAAAACACTTTAATAATGCGCTTATAAGCTTTACACCGACCACTGGCGATACACTGCTTCATCCAGAATGGGATTACTTCATTGAAAAAATAATGCAGACACCATCGGTTAGGCAAGCTACTTTTTTTACCAATGCCATTAAACTTGATGAGGCCAATCAACTGAAACTTATTCAACTTTTAAAAAAGGATAGGAATGGAAAAATGTCGCAGCTCTATTTTTCGATTGGCGGATTAAACGTAGCCGATTACAAAACGCTATACAAGGTCGACCGTTTTGAGTTGGTGGTTCAACAAATCAATGCCTTTTTAAAACTTCTTAAAGAGAATAACTTAACAACAGGTATTCATTTACATTTAAAAATGTTAAGGGCTGGTGATTTTGAGATGGCAAAAGCCATTGCAATGCTCAATCAACCCAACTACCCTTTCGTTTATATCTCGCATTCGCATTTGTATTACAGCAACGATGGCTATAAAAGAAATGCGCAAATCGGCTACTACAAACCCACCGATGAAGAAAAGAAAAAGGCTTGTTCCTATTTATATAAAACCAGATTTGCAGCCGATGGAAGTGTATGGGCCGATGGCTGCGTTATATCCGAAATGCCCAATGACAGTTCTTTAAAACTAGGCGATGCTGACGCTAGCTGGGATGCGATAGAAAACGCCCGACAAACTATAATTAATCAATGGGAACTTGAGGGCATTGTTCCAAAACCTTGCATTGGCTGCACGGTCTACCAATGCAAAAAATAAACAGGTCATCAGGCAATAAACACCTAATAACCTACTTACTATCTCAGGGCTAATCTATAAAGCTGTATTATCCTATTAACTATTAACTCAATAACAATTAACCTTTCCCTAATACTGCCACAAATCGTGTTCAAAAATAAAGAGGTCGTTCTTTATCTCATCGCTTGCTAGCAGGGCGTTAACACCATTATCTTCGTTCTCAGGAAATTGATTAACATAGCTATCAAAGACATTGGATTGAAAGACAATATAGCTATCAAAAATTCGCATTTGAAAAAAATCATCGTAGTTCAAGCGGGCCGCATCGTTGTAGCGGTTAAACATTTCTGTTCGCATTAGTAATGGGCGTACCTCCTCCATTTTTATCCAACAAAGGGGCGCATCTCTTCCTGGCAATGTTGCAAACTTTTGATTAAAAATAGGTGCTATTCCAATAATCACTGGCTTAAAGACCGAATGTTTGGCATCAAATACCCAATCTTCCATGATCCAAAATTTATGAATATCATCGGTATTTAATGGCTCTATAGTAAAAGTATCAATGCCAATGGTATTATCAGTGGGATCGGTTTGCAAAAAATACGGCACTTCTTTGCTACCCCGCAATTGAAGAATATTACTGTTATAAACAGATGCAAAAGAATCTGACCGATAGCCCCGAATATCGCCAGAACAAAGCCGTTCGTATAAAAGCTTACTTAATGGTAGGCGCGGCCATTCCAATTGCTTGTTCATCTTTTGTCTGGTGTCAATGCAGCGAATAATGCGTTTAGAAAATTTCACATTAACTTCGAGGCGCATGGGAATGGCGACTGGTAAATTTTCATTCACAGCTCTTTTATAATAACTCGTTTGTTCGCCACTGGTGATGAATTCATTGTAATTAACTTGTGATAGCGCTTTCTTATGGCCAACAACCAAGAGAAGCAACACAACAAAAATAGTTCTCTTAAAAATTATACGTTTCATGCTATTGTACTTTTATGGTGATTGGATCTAAATAAAAATTTCCACCAGGACCACTTACCACAATGCTTTCGAGGTAGATGCTTTCGCCTGATTTTGCTTTGGCTGCCAATGATTTAATAATGGCGGCACTGTTTCCTTCTACATCGTGAATAATGGCCCCTTCGCGTTTTGAGTCGAGAATGACTCTGTATTTTATAATTGTGTAACTAATGTTATTAAAGTAAAAATCCTCGAGCACCGCATTTACTGTGGTTTGCGATTGTATTTTTACTTTTGGATAAGTACCTGCCACTAAGTTCCCAACCTTTAATTTAGGGGTTGGCACTCTTCTCACCTTGTAGCTGCTCTCCCCCATCTTTTTAATTTGTCCATCCTCCATGCGCGCACTAACGGTAATAATGGCACTTCTGGTTCCAATTGCTGCTTTTGCAATGAACTTACCACTACTGGTTTTAACCAATGTAACACCTGCGCTAGCTGTAACAATGGTATTTTCAGGGGTTACGCCTGGTACCGATATAGACATTGGATTTTCTAACCCAATAAACAATACATTCATTGCATCGGCCGAAATAGCGGCAGAGGGTTGAAATGAATTCCATTCAATTGGTTCCGCATCAATAAAAATGGTATTGCCTGTTAAAGGATCAACCGTTTCAATTTTTGCTTCTACCTTGTGATTACCTATGCCTGAAGCGGCAAAACTATACATGCCCAATCCATCCTCTACGGGTATAGCGTTACCATTTACAATAATTCTTTGCGGAGTTGATTTATCAAAAGCAGCTAAAGCAATTCGTGCTTTAAAATTGGTGCCACTCATAACGTATTTACTTTCAGGAATGATCAATACTTTTTGATCGGTATGGGTTAAGTTGGTATTAATATTATCACTCAATACGCTCAATACATCGGCTTCTAAAGATTTGCAATCGTTTTGGGTTTTTGATAGAAGGGTAACCACCCCTGCTAAAGGTGCGCTTACCAAATACATCGACTCCCAGGTTTTTTGCTCTAGGTCGTTTGTTTTTGGATCTTCTGCTCTTAAGGGGGTCGATTTATCAATAGAGGCCATCACCATCGGGCCACTGCGCGTAGATTTTAGCAAGGCCAATAATTTGGTTCTGGTTTCATTGATTTTATTTTTTAGCAATACGCCATTGCCAAGGCCTTGTTCATCAAAATAGTGGGCGTGCTTTTCCATATCATCGGGCAAATTAAGTTCTGTTAGTCCTTTTTGATTGGGTTCAGCTTCGGTCCTACCACCGCCATTTTTGATAATATCCTTTTTCACATTCTCAACATAGCGGTTAAAATCAAATGAAATTTTGCGAGCCTCTTTTGCCAATTTGTACCATTGTTCTGTTTTTTGGCGGGTTCTTTCATTGTCCATTTTGGCTTGAAAAGCATTCATGGTTTCTAGATTTCTGACATCGGCATTCTTATTGGCATTGTTAAACGACAGTTCGAAGAGGTAGAAGGACTTTAATATCTCGCGTGAGACATTCAGTGCAAGCATGGCGATTAACACGAGATACATCATGTTAATCATCCTTTGACGTGGGGTTAATGTTTGGTTTGACATGTTATATGATTTGAATAAATGTTGAATGTATAGGGCATAACAATGACAGGCTCCAATTTGAAGTATGCCATAGACATAGCAGTTCCCCGACCTTAAAACAAGGACAAGGTGATTGAAAAAAATGAGATGCGATTAAAAGGAGACTTAAACGGTTTTAAGTTTAATGTTCGAACTTAACCTCTGGGTATTATTCCAACTGAATAAGGCAAACTGTTTTTATAGAAATGTAGTAGCAATTCATAATGTAAATAAATGTAACAGTAAAAGCGTTTCTACCATTTATATATTAACGCAAAAACGGCCATTTTATTGCCTGTTTTCACTTTTCAAAGGGCATAAAAAAACCCCGAATAAATCCGGGGTTTTTCTTAATATATTGTTATTAATATTGCCATAAGTCATGCTCAAAAATGAACAAGTCATTTTTGATTTCATCACTCTTTAACAATGACGCAACGCCATCATCTTGGTATTCTGTAAACTCATTGATTTTGTTATCAAACACGTTAGATTCATAAATGATATAACTATCAAATATGCGCATTTGGAAAAAATCATCATAACTCAATCTAGCAGCATCATTGTATCGGTTAAACATTTCTGTTCCGGCCAATAAAGGACGTAACTCATCCATGTTAATCCAACACAAAGGTTGATCTCTACCTGGACCACCACCATAAGATGGCGAGAAAATTGGCGCTAAGGCTAAGATTCTTGGTTTGAACACAGAGTGTTTGTAGTCAAAAATCCAATCTTCCATAATCCAATACTTCTTAATTTTCTCGTAATCAAAAGGCACATTCACGGGTGAGTCAACACCAATGGTAGGATCTTCTGGGTCAGTTGAATAAAAAACGATAATTTCAGATCCGCCTCTTCTTTGAAAGTCTTCTGTATTATAGAATGGCAATAAAGAATCATTTTTGTAAGCTACCAAGTCGCCTTTTACTAAGCTTTCATAAAGCACTCTTCTCAATGGCATTCTAGGCCATTCCAATTGCTTATTCATTTTTTGACGTGAATCAATGCATCTGATGACTCTTCTGCTGAACTTCACATCGGCTTCTCTTAGATAAGGGTAAGCAATTACCGGTCTTTCTCTAACCGCTTGTTTTTTGTAACTGGTTGCTTCGCCACTCGTAATAAAGTCAGAGTAGTTTACCTGTGCAGATAAATCAACAGAGAAAAATATTACCAGTATATAAATTAATTTTTTCATAGTTATTGAATTGTAATTGTGATCGGGTTTAGAGGTCTTTCTCCTCCAGGTCCTGTTGCTCTGATACGGTCAATCAGAATAATATCACCTGCTTTTGCTTTGTTAGCAAAATTTTTGATAGCTGCTGCTGAGTTACCTGCCACTGAAGTTTCTTCCATATTACCTCTTCTTGGTACAAATATCACACTGTATTTAGTTACTGTGAATTTAACACCATCGAATACGAAGTTAGCAAGGTTAGCATAAACGAATGCAGCTGCTGCAGTAACTTGCGCTTTTGGATAAGAACCAGAACCTAACTGACCTAACATTGCTTCTGGCTTAGGCACTTGTCTGATTCTGTATTTCATTTCACCCATTTTCTTAGAAGTTCCATCAGGCATTTTAGCAGTAACACTAATTGTACCTTCTTTACTTCCAGCACTTACGGTCGCAATGTATTTGCCATCGCTTAATTTTTTAAGGTTGATACCATTTCCAACTGGGTTAGTGTTTGCCGGAGCAACTCCAGGAACAGAGATTGACATTGGGTTATCTAAACCAATGTACAAGACGTTCATCGCATCAGCAGAAATAGTAGCAGATGGTTGGAATGAAGTCCATTCAACAATAGGAGCAGAAATCAATACAGTTTCACCAGTTACTGGATCAATTGATTCGATTTTAGCTTCAATTTTGTGAGACCCTACACCACTTGCAGGAATATTGATTTCACCTAAACCATCTTTAACCGGAATTGGTGAACCGTTTACTAAGATTCTTTGTGCAGCTGTAGAGTTGTAGGCAGCCAAGGCAACTTGTGCTTTGAATGAACTACCGCTCATTACGTTGGTACTTTCAGAAATCACAACGGCCATTTGCTTATCAAATTTAATGGTCGCAGCATCGATGTTCTCAGCTAATTTAGTTAAGATATCGGTTTCTAATGCTTTGCAATCGTTTTGAACTTTGGTTAACATAGCCATAACACCTGCTACTGGAGAGTGACCTAACACATCTCTTTCCCAAGTCTTTTTAGAACCATTTTCGTCTTTGAAATCTTCTACTTTGAAAGCAGTTGTTTTTTCAAAGCCATCCATGGTTACTTTGTCATTCTTAACACCTTTTAAAACAGCTATCATATCGGTACGGGCTTTGTCAATGATAACACGTAGCGCGTCACCTTTACCTTTAGTTGTCTCGTCAGTACCTAAGTAATTCTTATGACCTTCCATGTCATCACCTTTGCTCATTTCTGGCAAACCTGTTTGACCTGGCTCCATTTCTTTTCTACCACCTGCAGCTTTTTCGATTTCAGCTTTGTACAAATCGATGTCTTTGCAGAATTTAGAAGAGATATCTTGTACTTTTTTAGCTTTTTCAGCCCATGGTCTAGCTCTTTCGCCTGCTGCATCTTTTTTCTCCATTGCAGCATCAAAAGCAGCCATAATGCCTTTGTTCTTGTCAGTCAAACTTTGATTGGCTTTAACAAAAGACACCTCCATAAGGTGGAACGCTTTTAGAATTTCATTTGAAATATTCAGGGCTAGTAAAGCAATTAACACGAGATACATCATGTTAATCATTTTCTGCCTAGGGGATAATTTACCACTTGCCATTTTTTAGATTCTCCTTTCTTAATTGGTTATAGTAAATTAGTTTTTAGCACCACCCATAGCGCTTAGCATGTTGCCATATACTGAGTTTAAGCTACCTAAGTTTTTATTTAATTTACCTAAGTTATCTTTAAATTCAGCACTGTCATTAGCTGTTGCAGAAAGGTTGTTTACCATGTTGGTTAAGCCACCTGCAAATGATGCCATAGAGCTACTAATTTCGTTTGAAGAAGAGCTAATTGATTCGATTGCTTTAGAAGCTTTACCGATATTAGCAGTATACTCATTAGTTGCTACTGTAGCATTACCAATTGAAGCCATTTCTTTAACATTATCGCTTAAAGATTGTAAACCACTGCCTAAGCTGCCAATTAATTCTGGACCAACTTTAGCTTCAGCTAACATTTTGTCTAATTGTTGAGAGATTGTACCTGTATTTTTTGGTTTCTTTTCAGTTGGCTCCATACCAGCTAATTCAGGATACACTAAACTCCAATCATATTCTGCGTGGATAGGTTCAAATACTGATACAAAGAAAATTAATGCCTCAGTACCTAGACCAGCAATAAGCATTGCATTGGCAAATGGCCAGTGCATGATTTTGAATAAGGCACCGATGATTACGATAGATGCACCCCATCCATAGATGTAAGACATTATGATTTTGAACTTTTTGCTTTCGAAAACGCTGTTACTACTCATGATTTTTTTTGTTTGTTTTTTAGATTAATGTTGAAATTTTTGTTGTTATCTTAATGGTTATGTTAAACCGATTATTTTCTGTCTTTGTTTGAACGGCCAATGTAGGTTTGAATGCATCTGAAACCAACATAACTTTTTGAAGTATCTTGGTACTCGTATGTTCTGCTACCGTTTTGAATGAAGTAAGCGACATCTTTCCAGCTACCACCTTTAATAACTTTACGTTTCATGGTGATGTTGGTTGCTGCTGCTTCGGCACCAGTTTCTTTTACATTGATCCTGTAATCAGGGTTCAAATCGTGTGTGAATACATGTGATTGTTCACTCCAAGCGTTTACTGTCCACTCAGCTACGTTACCAGCCATGTTATATAAACCGAAATCATTCGGGAAATAGCTATCTACTCTTACTGGATACATACCACCATCGGCACCGTAGTTACCTCTTAATGGTTTGAAGTTAGCTAACATACAACCTTTACTGTTTCTGGTATAAGGACCACCCCAAGGGTAGTTGTTACCTATTCTACCGCCACGTGCTGCATATTCCCACTCATATTCTGTTGGCAATCTGAAATCTTCGGTTACTGGCTCATCATAAGACTCCCAATATGTATTTTTATAGATGGTTCTCCAAGCGCAGAAAGCTTGTGCTTGATGCCAGTTAACACCTACTACTGGATAATCATCATATTTAACGTGGTTAAAATAATGACGCGCCATAGGATCGTTATATGAATACGTGAAATCTCTAACCCAACATAAGGTATCAGGATACACCAAAGTATTTTCGTTTTTGATATACTTTTTACGGTTTTTAACTCTGCCTTCTTTGTATTTGTCTTGGTTTTCAGGATCGTTAGCAGCATACTGGAAATCGAACCATTGGTAAGAATAATTCAATTGGTTCACATCAATTTGCTTTTTACCTCTGAAACGCTCATCAGCACTATAGTATAACGGCTCTAATGCATCTACGTTATCTTGCTCAGTCCAATCAGGATCAACATCGTAGTTAATAAAACCTAAACCTGTGTTCACGTTTTGATCGCCAGAGTAGTTGTCATCAAATGGAATAAAGTATTCTTCTTTTGCAGACATCACTCTTTTAATTGAGTCGGTAACAAAGTTTACGAATTGGCGGTATTCATTGTTGGTGATTTCTGTTTCATCCATCCAAAATGCAACGATACTCACTTGTTTATTAGGAGCAACGAAAGATTGGAATACGTCCTGATCGCTTTGACCAGAATGGTAAGTACCAGATGGAATGTAAACAGTTCCAAATGGTTGTGGGTGAAACCAAAGACCACGTCCTTGAACGCCAATTAAATCGCCGGTGTTTCTTGGTCCGCAGCCAACAAAGGTAAATAACGCGAACGCCAAAAAGATTCTCGCGAACCCTAATGCTTTGCGCCATTTTTTAGGAGTCTTGTTCATTGTCGTGCTTTCATCTTTAGCGACAAATATGCCTGTTAATTTAATCATGTTAATGTTCTGAAATTATTAATATGTAGTGTGTGTTGTGTCTGTGTGTAATTTGCAAATGTACAAAGTTTTAAACAATTGTCAATAACTTTATAGGGGGTTAACGCAAGAAATATTTGATTTATTGTGTGGATATAAAAAATAATTAATCTAGGTTAGGGTCTCTGTCCAAATGTCTTGGATTTAAAATTCTCTTAATCGGTGGTTTAGGGATAGAAATAGAGAAGCAATAGTTTAATTGAATCTCGTGCGAACCACTAGACACCGATAATATTTTTGACAAGGTTAAATCGTAAGAGTAACCTATTCTTAAGCCATTTAATTTGCTTTTATCATTGCTAATTTGGTAACCGAGCATGATAGAGAAGGCATCGACCATTGATCTGTAATTGATACCGCCCCACAATTTCTTTTGGTAACGGGCCAAAGCACTTAGTTCGAACTGAACCACTGTGTTTTGCTTAATCATTACAGATGGTAACAACTCTAAATCTGGTTTACCCAAGAAATCTTGCATGGTAAAACCACCCATTACATAATAGTGCTTTCTGGTATCAGAGAAAGCATAAGGTGTAGCTGGACCTCCAAAATAATACTGTTGATATTTTAATTGAGACACTGAAAATCCGCCCCAAACATCTTTAATCGATGCACTATTGGTCATTGGATTGTTATAGTAAAGTCCTACAGCATAGTTCGGGTGATTTTCGGTTACTGTTGAAGTTGGAATTCTAGGATCACCTTGTGCCAATGGCTTTAACATTTTACCGTTAACACCTTTTTGCAAGATATTGTATTCGAAACCTACTGCTAATGCGCCACCATCATTGAATGGCAATCTGCCTGCTCCTTGAATTTTTATATGTGTACTGTTTTCATAACCTAATTTATCATCCATAAACGCAATACCTAAACCACCAAGGTTTCTGATATTGCCGCCTGCATCGGTTCCAAAGTTAAGCGGAGCTGAGAATGCAAACATCTTTGTTTTTGGACCAACACTTTTGGTAGCAGTACCTGGCTTAGAGCTTGGTATGCTTGGATCGCTAGGAAAAAATTCTATCGTTCTATCTTCAAAGCCCGTGTATTGGTAATGTGATAAAGCCGATAAACAAAACTTACCTCCCGCCCCAACTGCCGCAGGGTTATACATGCTCCTATTGAACATGTAATGGGTAACGTAAGGATCTTGCTGAGCCTTCAAGTAACTGATATTAGTAATTAATACAGTTGCTATTACGAGCGTAAGTAGGTTTTTTTTCATGGGCTGATAGTGTCAGTACGGATTACAAATATGCAGTAAATTTTAATATACAACAAATTTTTTTAAATTTTATTGTGTGTTAGTCGAAATATTTATGTGTTGTAACGGCAGTACCAATCGGAAATTAGTATTTTTTACCTATCCTTTTTATCCTAAAAATCGATTCCTTTTTAAGGCTATTTTAAGGGCTTAAATTGGCAAAATAAATAACCCATTTTTAGTCCTCATTTTGGAAACAAATTCACTTAAAATTTCGCCTACATTTTGCTTGATAAAAATCAATATTTAACTCAAAAATTAGTACTTTCTAATTAATGCTTTTTAAATAAATAAGCCTCTTGTTTCCATCACTTTACAAAAATTTATTTAAACAGTAGCGAACAAAAACTATCAGGCAAAGAAAAACCTGTTATTACTAACAGGTTTTTCTTTAAATTTAATTGATAAATTAATAGGTATTAATTCGGATTCTTTTGTTTAGTTCATCCACATCGTGTCTGAATTTCTTATCTGTATCCATCAAATCATTTACGGTTTGACAAGCATGAATAACAGTACTGTGATCGCGGTTACCAAAATGGGTTCCGATATTTTTAAGCGATGCTTTTGTTAAATCTTTTGCAAAGTACATAGCAATTTGACGGGCCTGTACGATTTCGCGTTTTCTGGTTTTTGATTTTACATTTTCAACTGAAACATTGTAGTAATCGCAAACCAATTTTTGAATGTAATCGATGCTGATTTCTCTGGTAGCATTCTTTACAAAATTCTTCATCATTTGCTTTGCCAAGTCCAAATCGATTTCTTTTCTGTTCAATGAACTTTGGGCTAACAATGAAATTAGAGCGCCTTCGATTTCTCTGATGTTAGTATCGATGTTATGTGCAATGTATTCTACCACTTCGCGGTGCAATGACAAACCACTTTCGTAGGCTTTGTTTTCGAGGATGGCGATTCTTGTTTCGAAATCAGGAATGTTTAAATCGGCAGATAAACCCCACTTAAAACGCGACAATAATCTTTCGTCAACATCTTTGATATCTTTAGGTGCTTTATCGCTCGTTAAAATGATTTGTTTACCTGCTTGGTGTAATTGATTGAAGATGGTAAAGAAAATTTCTTGTGTTCTTGTTTTTTGTGAAAACTGGTGCACATCATCAACAATTAAAACATCCATGTTCTGATAAAAATTCACGAAGTCATTTTGATTGTTTGCTTTCACAGATTCTACATACTGATTGATGAATCTTTCAGCAGAAATATAAATAACTGTTTTGTTTTTATTGATTTGTTTGATTGCATTACCAATCGCATGAATCAAATGTGTTTTACCTAAACCTACACCACCAAAAATCATTAATGGGTTGTATGCTGTTCCACCAGGATTGTGCGCAACTGCCCAACCTGCACCACGTGCTAATCGGTTGCATTCACCTTCAATAAAATTATCGAATGTATATTTAGGATTCAATTGTGAATCAATTGGCACTTTTCTTAAACCAGGAATGATGAATGGATTCTTAATGTTATTCGTAACATTGATGGGTAAATTCACTTCGTTGGTAACTGGCCTTCTTCCGTTACCTGTAGGAACGTTGATTGTATAAGGACCAGAAGATGGTGTGCTATTTTCTACAATGATGTTGTATTCAAGTTTTGCGCCAACGCCTAAAACTTGCTTTAAAGTTTTTTGTAATAAAGTGACATAATGTTCTTCGAGCCATTCATAAAAAAACTGACTAGGTACTTGAATCGTAAGTACTTTGTTTTCTAGTTTGATAGATTTAATAGGATCGAACCAAGTTTTAAAGCTTTGTGGATTAAGATTGTCTTTAATAATTTTTAGGCAGTTAGCCCAAACTGTTTCTGCGTTTAGTTGTTGTCCACTCATGCTCATTTGTATATTGCTGTTTGTCAAGATTTTATGATTAACTGTATAGTATTGAATTCAGTTCTGAAATAAAGTTCAAAAATAGTTGTTAAAAAAATT
>CAJBKH010000033.1 GCA_903953615.1 uncultured Bacteroidota bacterium | reverse complement strand
TCAGCACCTACGACATAAATGGTACCCGCTATATCAACTTTTTGAATGGTAACAAATTTTCCATTCACACCAGAAGGTGTGCCGAACTTTATTTTATCTCCAACATTATAAGTGCTGCCATCTTTGGCTATGTATGAAGTATATTGCCCTTTATCTGCTAATGCATTTTGTACATCAGCATATTTTACCACTTCTTGGGCAAAATATATTTTAGGCAGTATTAACGAAGTCAAGGTTAATACGAAGAGAATTCTGTTTTTCATGTTTCAGGGTTTTAAATTTTATCAAATCTCTCTGTTTCGTTGGACAATTCAAGTCAATATGAATTCAAGTCAAAAAATAGTTTGACAATTCAGGTCAAAGATTTGGTAGGCTCATTCTAATAGTCCTAATTTGTATATAAACAACTAAAGCATGTTAAATCAGCATAAAATTCTTCGCGTTCTGCAATTTATTTCCTTCTTGGAACAAGAACCTTCTAAAACGGTCGCTCAGTTGGCCTCTTTGCTAGATACAACTGAAAGAACGGTATACAGATATTTAGATCTTGTGAAAGAATGTGGCTTTGATTTACAACGCGATAAAATTAATCGCTTTTTTATTGTTAATGATCGTTCGAATGGGGTGCGATTTACGCCTGAAGAAGCCGATTTCCTAAAACAATTGGTATTGACCAACGGCAAAAAGAGCAAGTTGAAAGATGCTGTACTCAGTAAGATTTACCTTTCTTCTGATACTACCATTGTCGCGGGCCATTTAATTAATGTGAAAAATGGTAAAGTTGTTGAAAAGCTCTCCCAAGCAATTGCCAATAAGGAACAGGTTGTCTTAAAGAAATACCAATCGATCAATTCTGAAACCATTTCCGATAGGGTAGTGGAACCTTTTGGTTTTACGGATAACTATTGCACGGTAATGGCGTTCGAACCAGCATCGCTCAAAAACAAATTGTACAGCATCGATCGAATTGCTGTAAATCAATGGTTCTTTTACCCTTGCCATCACCAAGGTATTATAGTCATTGAACGCTAATTTCATTTGATTGTGCTCCCGGTAATAGTTACCTCTATTCTTGTAGGCTACCTCCACCCCATTTTTTATAATTTTTACTTTATTTCCTTGCTGGTCAATAACAAATGGATACTTAGAAATAACGTCCGACCAAAGTGTTTCGGAGTTGGTCCAAATAGGCACCCTATCGTAACATTGCTTGGCTAAAAAACAAGTGAATATGCCTAAAATAGTATACGAAATGGCCTTATACTTCAAATGTACTTTAAAGTGTGCCAATGCACTCAAAATTAAAAAGAAAGCGCCAATGTATGGAATATAGGTGTATCGATCAGCCATAATTGCGGAGCCAACAGAAATAAACTGTAAGACCAAAGCCACCATAATTAAAAAGAAGCCCATCCCGAAAAAAACGGGTTTTAAGAGCGGTGATTTTTTTCGCCACAAAATAATAGCGGGAGCTAAAACAAGGACGGAAACAAGGAGAGGAGCCATATAAAAGATTACAGGCAATTCATTCTCAGGGCCAAGCGCCGGGTAAGGATAAAAGGCAGACAAATCAACTGGCAAAAACAATTTAACCCAATACATCATAAAGCCATAGCTAGCAAACATAACTTGCTGAACAATGGTAAAAACACCCTCTTTTGCAATCGCTCCTTGGCCCTGAATCTTCCAGGCCAATGTACCAATGAAAAGAGCCACTAGAAAAAAGGGCACTTTCTCAATTATACTTCGAAAGTTAAACTTCCTATTATAATAATAATCTAGAAGTAGTAGAACAATGGGTAAGGGCACCGCCATGGCTTTGCTTAAACATGATGCAATAAATAATATAAACACAAAGAAAAGAATCCATACTTTTTTCGCGTTTAGATAATATTGGTAAGAAAGTAAGGACAATAAAAAAAAGAAGGTAT
>CAJBKH010000032.1 GCA_903953615.1 uncultured Bacteroidota bacterium | reverse complement strand
TCATCGAAAGAAAATTATATCCAAACGTAGATTTCTATTCTGGTATCATGTACAGAGCAATGGGTTTCCCAACCGAAATGTTTACAGTAATGTTTGCCTTAGGTCGCCTGCCAGGTTGGATTTCACAATGGCAAGAAATGACCCAAGAGAACCAACCAATCGGTCGTCCTCGTCAGATCTACACTGGCCATACGCCAAGAGCATTTGTTCCAAGAGGCGAAAGACAATAATTAAAAAGAACCTTTTATATAAAGCCCCGATGATTCGGGGCTTTTTTATTGCCCATTGTTTTCTTATTACTTACTTAACAATAAAGATTAGCCTACGCCAATAGAAAGCACTATTTTTGCAGCATAGTATGAATATTCTTTCGGTCGACCAGTTATCCAAGGCTTTCACTGAGCGTTGGTTGTTTAAAAGTATCAGTTTTGGAGTAAGTAAAGGCGACAAGCTAGCCTTGGTAGGTAGCAATGGTACAGGGAAATCTACCCTATTAAAAATATTAGCAGATTTAGTAAGTGCAGACAGTGGTGAAAAAACGTTTGCAACAGGCACTACCTTTGGTTATTTGCCACAAGAGCCAGAATTAAATCCGGCACATACCATTCGTCAAACCATTTTCTCGGATGATAATCCCGTGGTACAATTGGTAAAATCATATGAAGCAGCCATTATCGATGAAAATTTTTCGGCCGATAAAATGCAAACCATACTCGAAGCCATGGAAGATAAAAATGCATGGGACTTTGAGAAAAAAGCAGAACAGATTTTAGCAAAATTAGGCATCGGTAATTTAGATGTATCGAACAGTACTTTAAGTGGCGGTCAACGCAAAAGGGTAGCACTAGCGCAATTGCTATTAAAGCAACCCGATTTGTTAATCATGGATGAGCCTACGAATCACTTGGATTTAGAAGCCATCGAGTGGTTAGAGAATTTATTGACTGCTCATAATACCTCTTTAATTATGGTGACGCACGACAGATATTTCTTAGATGGTGTGGCTACACAGATCTTAGAATTAGAGCGCGGTGTATTGTATACCCACCATGGTAACTATGCGTATTTCTTAGAAAAGAAAGCACAACGCGAAACCATACAACATGCCGAAATAAGCAAGGCACGTAATCTAATGGCCAAGGAATTGGAATGGATGCGTAGACAGCCAAAGGCACGTGGTACAAAATCGAAAAGTAGAATCGAAGCCTTTTATGATTTAAAAGAAAAAGCTACGCAGAATTTAGATAAAAACGAATTAGAAATATCGGTTCAAACAACGCGCTTAGGCAATAAAATTATTGAAGCTGATAATGTCTCTTTACAGTTTGGCGACCGCGTTTTAATCAAAGACTTTACCTATATATTTAAGAAAAAAGATAGAATAGGCGTAGTTGGTAAGAATGGTATTGGTAAGTCGACCTTGCTCGATATTTTAACACAAACCATTACACCAACACAAGGCACAATTGTATTGGGTCCTACATTAAAGATTGGTTACTATACACAGCACACGAATAATTTGAACAATGACAATCGCATTATCGATGAGGTGAAACAAATTGCAGAGTATGTAACATTGGGGACAGGTGAGCAAGTATCGGTTTCGAAATTGTTAGACATGTTTTTATTTCCGCCAGCCGTTCAATATACACCCGTTCAAAAATTAAGTGGTGGCGAGCGCAGAAGATTACAATTGTTAAAAGTATTGGTAAGCAATCCTAATTTTTTAATCTTAGATGAGCCCACCAACGATTTAGATATTGATACCTTAAATGTATTGGAAGATTTTTTAAGTGAATTCAATGGTTGTTTATTATTGGTGTCGCATGACAGATATTTTATGGATCATTTAGTAGATCATTTATTTGTATTCGAAGGCGAAGGCAATGTGCGCGATTTTTATGGCAACTATACCGACTACAAAGAATTTGCTGAGCAAATGGAGAAGCAGCCAGCTGTAGCAAAAGCAGCACCTGTAGCGAGTGTTAATGCTTTGCCAGTAACAGAAAGCAGTACCAATAAAAAAAGAAAATTGAGTTTCAAAGAGCAAACTGAATTTGATGGATTAGAAAAAGCAATTGCGGCTTTAGAAAATAAAAAAACAGAATTAGAAGCGAAATTAAGTTCGGGTAGTAACAGCCATACTGAATTAACAGAATGGGCTTCTGAATTAGAAAATGTAAATGCAGACATCGATGAGAAAACCATAAAATGGTTGGCTTATTCTGAATTAGTGAATTAAAAAAACAAACATATAACCATGCGATTCTTATTAGAACTTTCGTATAACGGCACCAATTATCAAGGTTGGCAAGTACAACCCAATGGACAAACGGTGCAGGGTGTATTGAACAATGCTTTGAGTGTTTTGATGCGCCAAGGGATAGAAACTTTGGGTTGTGGTAGAACCGATGCGGGGGTACATGCCCGTCAGTATTTTGCGCAGTTTGATACCGATTACGATTTGCCCGAAACGTTTCTAAGAAGTTTAAATGGCATATTGCCTTATGATATAGCAGTGCATGCTGTGCGATTGGTAGCGCCCGACTTTAATGTGCGCTTTTCTGCCATTGCACGTACCTATGAATATTGCATTACGTTCGAAAAGAATCCGTTTTATCAAAACTTTGCAACGCGTTGGTATGTGCCTTTGGATATTGGTGCAATGAACGAAGCTTGTGCGGTGATGTTAGGCGATCGCGATTTCAGTTGCTTCAGTAAAGTAAGTGCAGAGGTAGCGCATTTTAGATGCAATTTAATGTCGGCCAGGTGGTATTATAGAAATGATTTGTTGATTTTTGAAGTTACGGCCAATCGGTTTTTGCGCAGTATGGTAAGGGCCATGGTAGGTACGCTTACTTTGGTTGGTGAGGGCAAGATAGATGTAGCAAAATTTACAGAGATATTAGAGAGCAACGACCGCAAGTTAGCGGGTACCTCGGTGCCAGCCGCAGGCCTTTATTTAGTAGGTATAGAGTATTAAGAATACAAGGTTTGCTTGTATAAACAAGGTGGGCGTTAGAAATGCCCAATTCCCATTAAATTACCATTGAAAAGAAGGTAGATGTAAAAAATAAATATTACTTTTGCACCAATGAAATTTGGCGTAGTAATATTCCCGGGCAGTAATTGCGATAGAGATTTAATAGAAACCATCAGTGCTGTTTCGAACGGACAGGTAGAAGAATTGTGGCACAAAGACACCGATTTAAAAGGTGTTGATTTTGTGTTTTTGCCAGGTGGTTTTAGTTATGGCGATTATTTGCGCAGTGGTGCCATTGCCAAATTAAGTCCTGTAATGCAAAGCATAGGCGAACATGCCAAAGCCGGTGGTTATGTAATGGGCATATGCAACGGCTTTCAAATTTTATGTGAAAGTGGTTTATTGCCTGGTGCATTGTTAAGAAATACAAACAGACAATTTATTTGTAAGAATGTATTTTTAAAACCAGAGAACACCCAATTAAAAATCACCAATTTATTATCAGCCGAGCGTGCTTACAAAATTCCAATTGCCCATGGCGAAGGAAGGTATTATGCTGATGAAAATACTTTAAAAGCAATGGAAGCCAATCAACAAATCATGTTCAGATATGTAGATGAAAATGGTTTGGTAAATGAAGCGGGCAATCCAAATGGTTCTTTAAATAATATTGCCGGCATTTGCAATGCAGGTAAAAATGTTTTCGGTATGATGCCGCATCCTGAAAGATGCGCGAATGATTTACTTTTGAATGCAGATGGCAAAGCCATTTTCGAAAGTATTTTAGTGTCTTAATTTTCCTTTATTTTTTTCCTTTATTTATAATTTATTTTTATAAAAGGACCATCCTTTTATAAAACGATGATGTGTTAAAAAACACATTTTAGTGA
>CAJBKH010000031.1 GCA_903953615.1 uncultured Bacteroidota bacterium | reverse complement strand
TGCGCAGCCCCAGGGGGGAAAAGCACGCACATTGCCTCACTCCTTAACGAGAACGATGTATTGGTGAGCAACGAAGTGATACGAACAAGAGTACCTGTGTTGAATGAAAACTTAACGAAGTGGGGGTTTCCCAATATCATCATCACCAATTCTGATAGCAAAGACTTTGAAAACTGCGGTGAAGTTTTTGATGTTATAGTGGTGGATGCACCTTGCAGTGGTGAAGGTTTGTTTCGCAAAGACGAGAATGCGGTAAATGAATGGAGCACTGCCAATGCTGAGATGTGTTCGCTCAGACAAAAACGCATTGTCGATCAAATCATCAATTGCTTAAAGCCAGGTGGTTTTATCATTTACAGCACCTGTACCTACAACCCCAATGAAAATGAACTACAAGTAAAAAACCTGTGTGAGCAAGGCTTTGAGCCGATAGCATTTACTTTCAATGGACAAACAGCAGCGCAGCACCAATGTTATCCGCACCAAATAAAAGGCGAAGGTTTTTTTATTTCGCTCTTACAAAAAACTGGCACTTCAAAAGCGGAGGAACCCTCTAAAAACACGAATCCATTAAAGAGAATAAAAGATAGCAGTGCCTATCAATCTTTTATCAAAGCGGACAACAACTTTATACTGTTCCGCGACCATGTGGTAGCGCTTAATGACAGGGTGTTTGAATTTCTAGAACAGTTACAAAACCATTTGACCATTTACAGTGTGGGCACCAGGGTATGCGAGAAGAACGACAAGTTAATTTTGCCTTCCGACCACTTGCCTTTTTCGTGGCTATGCAATACTGATGCTTTTGAAATCAAATCACTAGAGATGCAAGAAGCCATCAGCTACCTTGGTAAGAATGCCATCCCTCACCAAAGTAAAAACAAGGGCTATGTGTGTCTGCAGTTCGAGGGCATCAACCTAGGCTTGGGTAAATTAGCGGGCAATCGCATCAACAACCTTTACCCTAACGAGTGGCGTCTGAGGCGCAGCATCCAAGCCTCTGAGTGGTTCACGATTGGTCAACTTGGTTGACTAATGACAACAAAAAACCCCAGGCTATTCAACCCAGGGTTTTTAGAATTATAAAAGCTTATGATTAGTTTACCAACTTAACCCCTGTGGCTTGAAAACCAACAGAGATAAGCGGTGTTGTAAATTTCTTTTTCGCTTGTTCCATGGTCATCGATTTGGCATCTTCTACCGCTTCGTGAATTTGTTGTTCAACAGTGGTAGTATCGTTATAAAAACTACCGCAAGCAATTACTTTCTTACCTGCCAAATCTTTGTGCATTAAAAATTTGTGCCCAAAGTCGATGGTCTGAGAAGTGCTTGCACCTTTCAAGTCGAACCAGCAACCTTTGCTTTGACAAACTGTTTCGATGGTTCCAGAAATCTTTGCGTCTTTAACACCTTTCACTTTATAGAATCTTGTAGCCTCTTCGAGCGACATAGCTTTGGCGGTATCAAAAGCAGCACCATAAAAACCATCCACTAGGGTTGGAGTTAAGGCATCTTCTTTCTTGCACTCTTCTGGCTCTTCCGACTTTGTTTCGGCTACTTTGGGAGCCGCTTGGTTATTGCAGGCCACTATACTAACTATAACGACCGCTGCGATGAATAGGTTTCTTAAAATCATACTGCAAATATATTTACATATCTTTAATTTATTGCATCCCCTTCTTCTGAATCTTGATTCGATGGGTTTGTTTCTTTTGTGATTGGCTTGCGTGTCTTTCGGAATTTTAAAAAAGCAATGCCTAGGCCTGCTAATCCTATCCACAAATACCAAAGCCAAGCAATTGGTTTAGATGGCAATTTATTGGATTTTATTTTAATATAATCTGCCGATTCAGGCAATGGCGGTAAAACAGTGTCCACCTTTAATACATCATCAGTATCAGAATTTATATCACCGAATGTAAACGTTGTGGGCCACTTAATTTCTAAAGGTTTAAATTCAATATGCGGATAAATGCCTCCTAAGCTAACAACATCGAGTACTGGCTGACCCACAATTTGAGACGTCCATCTTTCATTGTAATAAACAAAACACAAGGAAGACCGATAGTGCCACGCATTCATGAATGTATTGGTCCCGCCAATTTTTAGCGATTGTGTGGATTCATCTGCAAGTCTTAATACAACATCGATAGAATCACCTACATACTTACCTGGTACTTGAAAACTAAAGGCTGTATTGGTATTTAAATCGACAAGCAAACGAAAGGTATCAATTGAAAATTCAATTTGTTTGATGCGTTTACCTATACTATCTGGTTGCACAACGCTGCCATTCATCACCGATGAGGCGAACACACTAGTATTGATAGTGAGGGTATTCACGATGGGAATATTTGTGCTATCTACTGTTTGTGCCGTGAGTGTGTTGGGTAAAAAGGCACTCATTAAAAGGGTGCCTGCTGCAGCCCTTCCATACCATTTATATTGGTAGGTAGAAGTAGGTTGTGGCAATAAGGTGCGATTGAGTTGTTGCTGATTAAACCGTCCACAGGTATTCCTGTTTTGTTTTACAAAATTATAAACTTGCGCATCGCTCATCTGTGTAAAATCCTTCACCACCTTGTCGCACTGCGCGCAATATCTACCGCCCGCTTGTGGCGACATGCTTTGCCAATCGGCTTTGCAGGGTTCCTTAATTTGTAAAATCATGGGGTTCAAAATCTATTCTAATTGATAGCACCATAACGCATGCCCTATCAAAAACATTGTCAGATTTGTGTAATAAAAAAAAATGGAATTTTACCAATTAATCAAATGCACCCTTTGTTGGTTGGGCAACACTTGCTCTAAGGTATCGCCACTGATGGCATCAATAGAATCGCGACTTTCGCCAAAGGTGGTAATTTGTATGGTTCTATCATTCAGTTTGGTGAACTGATACATTGGCTTTTCGATGCATTGGTAAGTAATACCACTGTATTTTTCAACCCAATGTTCCATCAATGAATACAGTTTCAAATTGTCCCAGCAACTTTCGCTGCCTTGCAATAACAAGAGTATTTCATGCTTACCATCGCTATTCAAATCACCTGCATCTGTAATTTGCAATTCCTCGCAATATTGGTTTAATACCAAGGTAGGGAAACAAGAAAAATGAACTTCGGTTTGGTGTCTATTGGCATAACTAATGGCTTGTGCCGTATCCCGCACCCCATCGTTATTCAAGTCGTTGTATAGGGTAAATAATGTTTCAGTTGAGTCGGAACTCTTAGATCCTTTACGGTGCTTAGCACCAAAATTCTCATCGCCATTCAGCCACTCCGATGCATCACCAACGGGATACATAACAGAGGAGGTATCATTTTCAGTTTGTTTGCATGACACCACACACAATAAACTTATCGAAAATATATAGCTGCGCATTATTCAATCGCAAAATTAGAATAGAATAATGGGATTAACAAAATATTTCGCTTAAATGTTAAAAATAAATTAGAACCCTTGGCAGCATTCACTTTCATTTTTTTAGCAATAGCCAAACACAAATATTATCTTCGCACCGTGAATTTGAAAAGTGAAATACTGAAGCGCAAAACCTTTGCGATTATCAGTCACCCCGATGCCGGTAAAACCACCCTGACAGAAAAATTCCTCCTATTTGGTGGAGCCATACAAACAGCGGGAGCCGTTAAATCGAATAAAATTAAAAAAGCTGCCACCTCCGATTTCATGGAGATAGAAAAGCAAAGAGGTATCTCTGTTGCTACCTCGGTTATGACTTTCGAATACGGGGGTAAATTGGTCAATATATTGGATACGCCCGGTCACAAAGACTTTGCCGAAGACACTTACAGAACCCTTACTGCTGTTGACAGTGTAATCTTGGTGATCGACTGTGTAAAAGGCGTTGAAGAACAAACCGAGCGCTTAATGGAAGTGTGCCGCATGCGTCAAACACCCGTTATTGTGTTCATCAATAAAGTCGACCGCGATGGTCGCGATCCATTCGATCTAATCGATGAGTTAGAACAAAAACTAAACATCAAAGTGCGACCAATGAGTTGGCCTATCAATGGTGGCAGAGAGTTCAAAGGGGTTTATAAAATTTACGACAAAAGCATCAATTTGTTTGAAGCCAATAAAACTAAAATCAGTAAAGACATCGTAAGAATTGATGATTTAGCCGATCCTTTGCTCGATGAATTATTGGATAAAGATGCTGAAAAACTGAGACAAGATGTGGAGTTGATTGAAGGTGTATATGGCGATTTTAAAATAGAAGAATATTTAGAAGGCAGAGAAGCACCTGTGTTTTTTGGCAGTGCTTTGAATAATTTTGGTATCAAAGAATTATTGGAGAAATTTTTAGAGATAGCACCTTTTCCTCAAGCCCGCCAGAGCAGTGAAAGGCAAGTAGAGCCTGATGAGAATAAATTTTCAGGTTTTATTTTTAAAATACATGCCAACTTAGACCCACGCCACCGCGATAGAATTGCCTTCTTAAGGGTTTGTTCGGGCGAGTTCGAACGCAATAAATTTTTTCACCATGTGCGCTTGCACAAGAACATGAAGTTTGCGAGTCCATTTACCTTTATGGCCGATAGTAAAGAATTATTAGAGCATGCATTTGCAGGCGATGTGGTTGGTTTATACGATACCGGTAATTTTAAAATTGGCGATACCCTAACCGAGGGCGAAGATTTTATGTACAAAGGCATTCCTTCGTTCTCACCAGAGATTTTTAAAGAATTGATAAACCTCGATCCCATGAAATCGAAACAATTGGAGAAAGGTATAGAACAATTAACCGACGAGGGTGTGGCGCAATTGTACAGACAAGAGCCAGGCAATCGTAAATTCATTGGCACTGTGGGTGAGTTACAATTCGAGGTAATTCAATACCGTTTGGAGAATGAGTACAATGCCAAATGTAGATTTGATCCTAGGAATTTCTTTAAAGCTTGCTGGATGACGGGTGATGCAGATGCCATTACAGAGTTCATTAAATTCAGACAAAAGAACATTGTGAAAGACAAGGACGACAATTTGGTATTCTTAGCAGAAACCTCCTGGATTTTGAATACGGCTATTCAACAGAATCCAAAAATAGAGTTCCATACCACTTCTGAGTTTAAGGTATAAATTTATATTTTAACTTTAGAATGCCTTGCCAAATAAATTGGGTTTAGTTCAATTTAAATCTATATTTGTTTTGGCTAACGATAATACTTAGGCCAATTTTCAATATGATTAGAACCAAAAATCATTTTTCTGCGCTTGCAATTTGCCTACTCGTTTTACTGAACAGTTGCGGAGTGTTTACACCTATGCGCTACAGCAAAGGATTTAAGTCGAACTTAGAATTCAATTTTTCTAAAAAAGAAAAAAAAGCCGATAGAATAGTGGCTGCAAAGGCCGTAAAAAAATCTCACCCACAGAAAACGGAAGACAGAGCGACTAATATTGCAGAGGGTCAATCGAATTTTGTAGAAACGGAAACCCTTGAAAACAAGTCTGCAGAAAAAACGAATAGCAGTAACACCAACAAACACTATTGGAAGGTTCAAACGACCCCAATTAATTTTGAAGATCATAACGTAAACGATTCCATACCAACCAAAGCAGAAAAATTGCCTTATGAACCGCATGTAAAATGGGCGGCCATTCTGTTTTTTGGTGGATTAATCCTAAGTTCTCTTTTGCCCTTTGTTGGCATTGCCACTATAATTGGTTTCTTTCTCGCTTTAAAAGGTCGAAGGCTCATTGACGAATCGGAAGGCGAATTTCGTGGAAGAGGCATGGCAAATACAATTATTATAATAGTAGCGATAAGTGCAATTTTAACCATTATTACAGTTGCCTTGGTTGTTGCCATCCTTTTTGCTTAATTTATTAGTCTGAATATCTGACACTTACAATATTTATTACAACCCATTGCAGCACATTAATATCTCTTCTTGTCAAATAGTACAAAAGGAGTTCTTTGTAGATTTTTAAAATGTTAATGTAAATGTTTGATTGTTTTTAAAGGGTGGTACCACTAATTATTATGTTGTTTTTTTACTATTATTTTTTTGTATCTTTTCATTCACTGCCCTTTAAAAACATTCGATTTTAAAACTCCTTAGCAAGTAATTGTTTTCTAACCTTATTTAATTTGTTAAATATAGTAACCGTGATTTTGAGATGTATCTCAAAATATCTGGTTCACTAAAAAAAAAGCCTTGATCTAAAATAGACCAAGGCTTTTTTAATGCTTATTGTTTATTTAAACTACCAACCTAAAATCCATGCAAACATCAAAGGCGCAACAATGGTTGCATCGCTTTCTACAATGAATTTAGGCGTATGGATATCGAGCTTACCCCAAGTAATTTTTTCATTGGGTACCGCTCCAGAGTAGGAACCATATGAAGTTGTTGAATCTGAAATCTGACAGAAATAACTCCAGAAAGGCACATCATGCCATTCCAAATCTTGGTACATCATAGGCACTACACAGATAGGAAAATCGCCTGCAATACCACCGCCAATTTGGAAGAAACCAACGCCCTTACCACCACTATTGGCGCGGTACCATTCGGTTAACCACACCATGTATTCGATACCACTTTTCATGGTACTGGCTTTCAATTCACCTTTAATGATATAACTCGCGAAGATATTACCCATGGTACTGTCTTCCCAACCTGGCACTACAATCGGAATATTTTTTTCGGCAGCGGCCAACATCCAACTGTTTTTCGGATCGATTTCATAATACTGCTCGAGCACGCCACTCAATAACATTTTGTACATGAATTCATGCGGAAAATAACGCTCACCGCTGTTATCGGCATCTTTCCAAATTTTATGAATATGTTGTTGTAATCTTCTGAAAGCTTCTTCTTCAGGAATACAAGTATCAGTTACACGGTTGTAGTGATTTTCTAATAAGTCCCACTCCTCTTGCGGACTTAAGTCGCGGTAATTCGGTACACGCTTATAATGGCTGTGTGCCACTAAGTTCATAATATCCTCTTCTAAGTTAGCACCAGTGCAACTGATGATGGCAATTTTATCTTGGCGTATCATCTCGGCCAATGAAATGCCTAATTCGGCAGTACTCATGGCACCAGCTAAGGTCACCATCATTTTACCACCTTCGTTTAGGTGTGCTTCATAGCCTTTCGCAGCATCCATTAAAGCGGCTGCGTTAAAATGTCGGTAATGGTGTTCGATGAATTGTGAAACGGGTCCTTTTGTCATGATTGGTTTGAATTTATGCCGCAAAAATATTCTTTTTTTAGGGCTTAATCCTAGAAAAAAAATATTGGTAAACTATTTGTAGTAAAATTCACAATTATTTAACGTGATGAAATATCAATTTATGTTTGAACTGGGATTGCCTTTCGTAAAAACAGAAGAATTTGTGAGTTTAATTCCCGAGCACAGGGCTTATGTCAACGATTGTTTGGTAGATGGAAGAATATTAAACTATTCCCTAACAACTGATATGAATAAAGTTTACTGCGTGGTTGAAAGTGGTACCGAACAAGAAGCCTACGATTTAGTAGCGGATATGCCTTTGGCTGCCTTCATGAAAATTGAGGTAAAACCACTGATGTTTCACAATGCAGTGTTCCATCAAGATTTTCAATTCTCAAAAAACTAATGGCGCATTAAATAATCGTTGCGTCTTAACTACTTCTTTCGACTAAAGTATCGCTTGGCGGATCTTCAATAATTTTTCCAACAAAGGCTCCAACAAATCGATTTGCAGCATATTGGCCCCATCACTTTTGGCTTCTTTTGGTCGTGGATGGGTTTCAATAAACAAACCATCAGCACCAGTTGCAATCGCAGCCTTGGCAATGGTTTCAATCATTTCGGGTAGGCCACCAGTAACACCACTTGTTTGATTCGGTTGTTGTAAACTATGGGTAATATCCATGACTACTGGATAATTCATTTGTTTCATCCAAGTAATGTTTCTAAAATCAACTATCATATCGCCATAGCCAAACATGTTGCCTCGGTCGGTAAGAATAACGTTGTTATTACCGCTGTCAATTACTTTTTGTGCTGCGTGTTGCATGGCGCTAGCAGCTGCAAACTGTCCCTTTTTAATATTTACAACTTTGCCTGTTTGAGCCGCGGCCACTAATAAATCGGTTTGGCGAAAAAGGAAGGCAGGTATTTGCAAAACATCCACATACTCGGCAGCCATGGCCGCTTCGTGTGTTTCGTGAATATCGGTAACAGTAGGCACATTGTAATGTTGACCCACTTTTTTCAAAATTTCTAACGCTTTAATATCGCCAATGCCTGTAAATGAATCAACCCTACTGCGATTGGCTTTGCGGTAGGAGCCTTTGAACACCCAAGGAATTTGTAGGCGGTTTGAAATACCATTAATTTTTTCAGCAATTTCAAAAGCAATCTCTTCGCCTTCAATAGCGCAAGGACCAGCCAGTATAAAAAAATTATTCGAATCGCTGTGTTTTAAATTGGGGATAATCGGCATCATAAGGCTTCAAAATTAAGCATATTTCGGGTTATTTGCCACATTGGGCAGCGTGAATAACTAAAGCTTTTAGAATTTGCTATCAATGCTTGTAAAACCTATTTTTGCCCACAATAAAGGTGTACAGCACCCGATTATTTATGTTAAAAAAAATCATACCCGGTTTAAAGAGAAGAATCGCTCATCTTAAAAATACCCGCATCGGCATTTTAGATTTTGCACCTGGCCATTATTATAGTCCGATTGTAAATGTTGGAGAAATCACAGCACGCAAAAAAGAGGTATTTGATATGCCAAAAGAAATTAAAGGAATTGATTTGAATGAGGCCGGTCAGTTGACTAACCTTAAATTGATGAAGCCTTTTTACGATCAGCATACTTTTCCTGTTGAAAAAACAGCAGGTCGCAGATACTATTTTCACAACAAGTATTACAGTTATTCAGATGCCTTGTTTTTATACAATATCATTCGATTAAATCAACCAAAGCGCATCATTGAAGTGGGTTCAGGCTTCTCTTCTGCAGTGATGTTAGATACCAACGATGAATTTTTCAATGGCGAAATTAAAATGACCTTTGTTGAGCCACATCCTGAAAGATTGTATTCGCTATTAACGGAGAAAGACAAAACCAATACCACCATCCATGTAAAGAATATTCAAACAATCGATTTGGACACCTTCTCGCAACTACAGGAGAATGATATTTTGTTTATCGACTCAACACATGTTTGCAAGGTAGATAGCGACGTTAATCGCGCCATACTTGATATTTTGCCAAGATTAAACAAAGGTGTATTGATTCATTTCCACGATATTTTCTATCCATTTCAATACCCTGAAGATTGGGTTTTGGGTTGGAAAGGCTTTGGCTGGAACGAAACCTATTTGTTAAAAAGTTTCTTGATGCACAACCCCGATTTCAAAATCGAAATGTTCAATACGTACGTAGAGCATTTCCATGAAGATTGGTTCAAAGAAAACATGCCAAAATGCCTGCTTAACAAAGGCGGTAGTATCTGGATTCGCAAAATCAACTAAGAAGCCCTATTTTATTGGTTTTGGCATCCACAAAAAGATGCTGAAAAACTGTGGAAATTATTGCATAATCGGTTAGGTTAATGTGCAAATTTGTCTTACCTTTACATTTTAAAAATTATATCAAAATAAAATGAGCGGAAGTATTGATAAAAGTAATTATGATGCAGATAATATCCAGGTATTAGAGGGATTAGAAGCAGTAAGAAAGCGACCTGCCATGTACATTGGCGATGTTGGTCCGAGGGGTTTACACCATTTAGTTTATGAAGTTGTAGATAATAGTATAGACGAAGCTTTGGCTGGTTATGCTAAAAACATACAAGTTTACATCAATGAGAACAACAGTATTACCGTTTCAGATGATGGCCGTGGTATACCTACTGGCATCCATGCTAAAGAGCAGCGCTCGGCCTTAGAGGTTGTTATGACTGTATTACACGCTGGTGGTAAATTCGATAAAGACACTTATAAAGTATCAGGTGGATTGCACGGTGTGGGTGTGAGTTGTGTGAACGCGCTTTCAACCCAATTAATTGCAACTGTATATAGAGAAGGTAAAATATTTCAACAAGAATATTCTTGTGGAAAACCATTATACGATGTAAAAGAAATTGGCACTTCCGATTTACGTGGCACTACCATTGATTTTACGCCAGATGCTAGTATCTTTTACGCTACCGAATATAATTTCGATACTTTATGTAACCGTTTAAGAGAATTAGCGTTCTTGAATAAAGGTGTTAAATTAATCATCACCGACAAACGTGTGATGGAGAATGATGCCTACAAAACCGAAACTTTCTACAGCGAATTAGGCTTAAAAGAATTCATCGCATATCTTGATAGTACAAGAGAAAAAATTATTCCTGAACCAATTTATGCTGAAGGCGAAAAACAAGGTATTCCTATCGAAATCGCTTTTCAATACAATGCTGGCTATAGCGAAAACTTGCATAGTTACGTTAACAACATTAATACCATCGAAGGTGGTACACACGTTGCAGGTTTTAGAAGAGGTTTAACCAGAACCTTGAAAGCTTACGCTGAAAAGGAAGGATTGTTAAAAAATCTAAAATTCGAAATCAGTGGTGACGACTTCCGTGAGGGTTTAACAGGCGTTATTTCTGTTAAAGTACAAGAGCCACAGTTCGAAGGTCAAACCAAAACCAAATTGGGTAACAATGAGGTAATGGGTGCGGTTGACGTATGTGTTGGTGAAATGTTAGGCAACTATTTGGAAGAACATCCGAAAGATGCTAAAACCATTGTTAACAAAGTTATTTTGGCTGCTACTGCCCGTCACGCTGCCCGTAAAGCACGCGAAATGGTGCAAAGAAAAGGCGCTATGAGTGGCATGGGTTTACCAGGTAAACTAAGCGATTGCTCTAGCACCGATCCTGATAAATGTGAAATCTATTTAGTCGAGGGAGATTCAGCTGGTGGTACTGCTAAACAAGGCAGGGACAGAGTTTTTCAAGCAATCATGCCTTTAAGAGGTAAAATCTTGAACGTAGAAAAAGCATTAGAGCATAAAATATATGAGAACGAAGAGATTCGTAATATGTTTACAGCACTAGGTGTTAAAATTGGGACCGAAGCAGATGACAAAGAATTGAACATCGAGAAATTGCGTTACCACAAAGTAATAATCATGACCGATGCCGACGTAGATGGCAGTCACATTAGAACTTTATTGTTGACCCTATTCTACCGTTATATGAAAAAATTAGTGGAAGCTGGTTATATCTACATTGCTACACCGCCACTTTATCTAGTAAAGAAAGGCACCAAAATGAAGTATTGCTGGACCGAAGTACAACGCGACGCTGCTGTATTGGAAATTGCTAATGGTGCAAATCCTGATACAGTCGGCATTCAACGTTATAAAGGTTTGGGTGAAATGAACTTCGAACAATTATGGGAAACAACCATGGACCCTGCCAGAAGAACATTGAAAAAAGTAACCTTAGACAGTGCTGCTGAAGCCGATCATACGTTTAGTATGTTAATGGGTGATGAGGTTCCACCTAGAAGAGAATTCATCGAGAAAAATGCGAAATACGCTAATATCGATGCCTAATCATTTCTAATAATTATAAAAATCAAAAAAGGCCCTGACCCATAAAGTCAGGGCTTTGTTTTAAATACAACAACATGATAAAAATTGGAGAATACAACGAACTAACTGTGTTAAGAAGCACGAGTGTCGGTTTGTTTTTGGGCGATGACGAAGACAATGATATTTTATTGCCTCGTAAATATGTAACCGCAGATATGAAAATGAGTGATGTGCTCAAAGTATTTGTGTATAATGATTCGGAAGACCGCATGGTAGCTACTACTGAAAAGCCTTACTTGGTGGTCGATCAATTTGCTTTGTTAAAAGTAGTGGATTCGAATCGCTCGGGCGCCTTTCTATATTGGGGCCTCGAAAAAGATTTAATGGTGCCTACCAATGAGCAAAAACATCCAATGAAAGTGGGTCAAGAGTATGTGGTATTTATGTACCTCGATGAATCAACCAACCGTTTGGTGGGTTCTTCGCGTATTGCTGAATTTTTAAACAACGATAATTTGAAAGTAAAGGAACGCGATGAAGTAGATTTAATGATTTATGAGAAAACAGATTTGGGTTATAATGCCATTATCAATAATTATTACAAAGGCTTGGTATACAAAAATGAAATCTTTAAACCCATTGCCATTGGCGACCGTTTGAAAGGTTATATTAAAACCTTACGCGAGGATAAGAACATTGATTTAAGCTTGCAACCACTCGGCATTCAAAATTTAGAATCGGCTGCACAACAAATTTTAGATCACTTGAAAAAACACAGTGGCTACTTGAATTTGAATGACGACAGTTCACCAGAGGACATCTACAATAAAATGCAAATGAGTAAAAAATCCTTCAAAAAAGGATTGGGCATTTTATACAAGCAAAAGTTGGTGCGCCTCGAACCTAATGGTGTCTATTTATTGTAATTTATTTCCACCCTTATTTAATATTTCCTTCATTTAACTTCACCAATCTTTGGTTACTTTTGCAGCAATGAGTTTACCCCTAATCTTGATATCAAATGATGATGGTATAACCGCTCCAGGTATACGCGTGTTAGTTGAAGAAATGCAAAAAATCGGAGAAGTAATAGTAGTAGCGCCCGACAAACCGCAAAGTGCGATGGGACATGCCATTACCATTATGGAACCTTTGCGTTTAAAACAATCCTTTATTTTCGAAGGCGTAACAGCGTATGAATGCAGCGGCACACCTGCCGACTGTGTGAAACTGGCCCTAGATAAAGTATGTACACGCAGACCAGACATCATGGTTTCAGGTATCAACCATGGCCCTAACTCTAGCATCAATGTCATTTACAGCGGCACCATGAGTGCTGCGGTAGAAGCTGCAGTTGATGGGGTTCAAGCCATTGGTTTTTCATTGAATGACTATTCTATAGAAGCCAACTTTGAACATACCCGTCCTTATGTGCAACAAATCGTTAAAACAATGTTGGAGAAACCTTTGCCATATGGCACCTTGTTAAATGTAAATATTCCGCACACACCCTTAATCAAAGGCATCAAAGTATGCAGACAATGTGGCGGTAAATATGCAGAGAATTTTGAAGAGCGTATTGACCCAACAGGCAAAAAATATTATTGGATGACCGGTAAATTTATTAACCTCGAGCCAGAAGATAACGATACTGATATTTGGGCCATCGAGAATGATTACATCAGTGTGGTACCAACCAAATTCGATCTAACTTCTAACTCAGTGATTCAACATTTAAGACAATTATTATGAGCGAAAGAACCAATATCATCATTGGATTCTTTATAGGAATTATAACATCTTTGATATTTTCATACATTGTATTTATCAATAATAATCCAGGGATGAACGAAGATGATTATTTCAAAATATTTTTCTCCGGCAAACTCATTGTACCAGTTATGAGCATATCTCTTTTAGCAAATTTCGCCTTGTTCTTTATTTTTTTAAGACTTAACAAAGACGCCATCAGCAAAGGCTTATTGATTGCAACTGTCATCATAGGCGTTGTAATCTTGGTATTGCGATTTATGTAAAGAAGTTGGTAGTTAAAAGTAGGCATCTCGATTTCTTTGAATAGGTTGAGCCTAACTGATATTAGTTTTAACTTTTTTAGAATTATACTTCATCCTACTGTTCCGATAGCTATCGGAATGTCGAATGCATGGACAAATTGTGTCGAAACCACAAAAGTTAGACATAAGCAAAAT
>CAJBKH010000030.1 GCA_903953615.1 uncultured Bacteroidota bacterium | reverse complement strand
GTGCTATGACTTTTTTGCGTTTTAGTAAACTCAATAAAGGATTTTATGCAGAAGGCGGTATTCAAGCTGGACGCATCGTGTCTTCAAGTCGCGCAAACCCAATTAATAAAATACTTCCTTATTGTGCAGTAGGTTATTGTATGCCTTTGAAGAATAAATTCACTTTAGATTTACAAATAAGACCAATCACTGCTTTTAAATCGAAATCAGAAACAAATATTGCTAGTATTGCCCTTGAAAAGTTTTTTGTCGGTCTTAATTATAATTTCTAAATACTAGTGTTTGTTAGCCTTTACAACACACATGGTGGCATAGCCTCTTGCTATGAGTGTTTCTTCACCTATTTCTGATAAACAAATAACATCGGCTTCACAAAAGTGTAAGAGGTTACCAGCTTTAATCACTTTACCTCTTCCAATTACTTTAGCGCCCGAGCCTGGTCTTAAATAAGATATTTTTAAATCCGAAGTTACAGTGCCTTCATCGGGCGAAACCAATGAGTAAGCAGCAAAGCCCATTACCAAATCGGCCACCGTTGCTGTGACACCACCATGGGTATAGCTAAATTGTTGTTGGTGTTTTTCTTCTAAAATTAATTCTCCTTCCACATAACCGGGTTCAATTTTTGTCAAATCAAATCCTATGTGGTGCATGAAAAACTGTTTCTCTAATTTTTTCCTTATGGTTTTTTCAAAGTCGGGATTTTTGGTAATCATTAATATTTTTATTTAAAAAGTAAGTTCTTCAAGCGCACTGCGCAATTCTCCAGCCGTTTTTTTATCACCTTGTTCATGGGCCAATGCAATTCCTTTTTCGTATACAGCAATGGCTTTGCTTTCGTCGCCATTGGTTTCATACAGTTTGGCCAATTGATAATAATTGGCAAGGTAATCGGGAAATTGCGTTGCAATTAATTCGAACTTTTCTAAAGCCAATGTATAGGATTCGGCTGACATGTATTCCATCGCAATGCCAAAGTATAGAAACGGATCGTTAGGTGTTTTTTCTAACCAATCCTGGAGTAATTTTAGACGTTGCATAAAAAGAAATGTTTAATTGTTTATTTTCTATGCAAAACTCCTTTTTTCTTCGCACTTTTTATGCTTAATTTTGCAACAATCAATTAACATGAAAATTTTAGTGTGCATGAGCGTAGTTCCAGATACAACTACCAAGATTACATTTACCGACAATAACACCAAATTTAATACTGCGGGTGTTCAATTTATCATTAATCCTTACGATGAATTATCATTGACCAAAGCCTTGGAAATTACTGAAAAGGCTGGTGGTTCAGTGACAGTTGCCACTGTTGGTTTAGCTGAAGCGGATGCAGTGATTAGAAAAGCATTGGCCATTGGTGCAAATGATGCCATCAGAATTAATGCCAATCCAAGTGATGGTCAGTTTGTAGCAGAACAATTAGCAGCCATTGCCCAACAAGGCGGATATGATATGGTACTTACTGGTAGAGAAAGTATTGATTACAATGGTGGTCAGGTTTGCGGTTTACTAGGTGCCTTATTAAATTGGCCTTCAGTAAATGTATGTACTAAAATGGATGTAATTGATGGCAAAGCCCATTTCGAAAGAGATATTGATGGCGGTCGCGAAACCATTGAAGCAGTATTGCCAGTTGTAGCTAGTGCTCAGAAAGATTTATGCGAGCCACGCATTCCAAATATGAAAGGCATTATGGCAGCTAGAACAAAACCATTGACTGTGGTTGAGCCAATAGCTGTTGATGGATTTGGTCAATACAATGGTTTTGAAAATCCAATTGCTAAGCAAGCCGTTAAATTATTTGATGCACAAAACGCAGCACAATTAATTGATGCATTAAAGAACGAAGCCAAAATAATATAATAATAAAGAAGATAATGACAGGTATATACGCAGAAAACTCAGAAGGTATTTTTAAAAAATCAGTATTAGAGGCCGCTTCATACGCATCTCAAATAAGTACAGATGGTGTAACTGCCATTTGCATTGGTTCACCAAATGATGGGGAAGCTGATAAATTAGCAAAATATGGAATTACAAAACTCATAATCGTTGAAGGTTTAACGGCCTTTGATGCTCAAAATTATGGCAAAGCCATAGCAGCCAGTCTAACTGGTATTAAAACGTTGATAATGGCCAATACCTATGAAGGCAAGGCTTTAGCACCAAGGATTGCGGTTTTAATGAATGCCTCATTAGCAACCAATGTAGTAGCATTGCCAGATACTTCAAATGGATTTGTTGTTAAACGCGGTGTGTTTTCTGGTAAAGGATTCGCACATGTCCAGTTGAGCAGAGATAATAAAATTGTAGCCATTACGCCTAATAGCATTGAATTAAAGGAAAACCAAGTAAGTATTGCTGTTGAAAAAGCAACTGTTTCTGAAGCGGGAAATCTTACTAAAATAACTGCTTCGAATAAAGCAGCTGGTAAAATCCCTTTGACCGAAGCCGAAATCGTTGTGTCTGCAGGTCGCGGTATGAAAGGTCCAGAGAACTGGGGAATGGTTGAAGAACTAGCCAGTTTATTAGGTGCAGCAACTGCTTGTTCAAAACCTGTAAGTGATATGGAATGGCGTCCACACAGCGAACACGTTGGTCAAACTGGAATTACCATTAAACCCAATCTATACATTGCAATTGGAATTTCTGGTGCTATTCAGCATTTGGCTGGTGTAAGCAGTAGTAAAGTAATTGTTGTTATCAATAAAGATCCTGAGGCGCCTTTCTTTAAGGCCGCTGATTATGGTATCGTAGGCGATGCTTTTGAAGTATTGCCTCAGTTAATAGCCGCTGCCAAAGCAGCCCAAAACTAGATTTATTTTGTATAAAGTTCAAGTTGATATATATGGAATAGCACCCAGTCAGATGCAAGGCTCATATAGCTTGATTTTGGCTGAGCAGGAGGGTGAGCGTAAAATTCCAATTATTGTTGGTCAATATGAAGCCCAAGCAATTGCTATTCAAATTGAAGGCATTAATACTGGGCGACCATTAACCCATGATTTATTTTTAGCCTTTGCAAAAAAATTTGATATTCAAATAAACGAAGTGTTTATTCATCAACTAAAAGAAGGTATCTTTTATTCGTTACTAATTTGCGAAAGCAATGGTGTAGTGCACGAAATTGACAGCAGAACAAGTGATGCTATTGCATTGGCAGTTAGGTTCGATTGTCCAATTTATACGACCGAAGAAATTTTAGATGCAGCTGGTATTTCAATTGATGACCAATCGATAGAGAAACCAGGGCGCGGTAAGCCTGATGTTCCATCTCAAAAACCAAAAGAGGAATTTGATTTATATAAAAATAAAACCTTAGAGGAATTAGAACGCATGCTTGATGCAGCGCTAAATAACGAAGATTATATGAAGGCTGCGCAAATACGAGATGAAATTGACAAAAGAAAATAAATACTTCATTTTATTCGCAGCATTGTTGGTATTAAATGCTTGTAGCCATATTTCTGAAAGAGAAATGGCCATCGGCAAGTGGCGTTTTGTAGAAGTTTCTATTAGGGATACACCGATTTTTCCAATCATAGAAACCGATTTCATGGATTTAAATGCTGATAGTACGTTTCATTATGAAATTACAGAAGCCAAAAAAACAATGGATGGTACTTGGGAATACCGTGAGCACGCACTTGTTTTAAATTACAATAAGCCAGATACCACTAGGGTTTTTCCTATCGAAATACTTTCCAAATTCGACCTGATTTTCAACGAAAACGAAAAACACTTTGTTTTAAAACGTTCGCAATAAATTTTCACTTTTTGTATTTCTTTTAAAAAAAATACTAAATTGCAACCATGTTGATTAGTTTCAATGGGGTTTTAACTGATGCCGACGATAAAATTTTCTCGTCTCATAGCCGTATTTACAAATATGGTGATGGTTTTTTCGAAAGCGTTAAAATCATTCAAAGAACACCTCAGCTATTTAATTTACACTATGCCAGAATCACAAGAGCTGCCAAGCTTTTTAAAATTCAGTTGAACGAAAAATGGACCCAAAATTTTTTCACAGAACAACTCAATTTATTGTGTTTAAAAAATGGATTTGTAAATGCAAGGTGCCGCATTACGTTTTACCGCGATTCACAAGGCTATTACACCCCAATTTCAAATAAAGGCAGTTTTATTATCGAACTTTCCGAAGACAATGGCGTTTATCGCTTAAATGACAAAGGTTTAACCTTAGGATCCTACGGCCAAATCATGAAGCCTTCAAATTTCGTTAGTTTTTTTAAGCCGCTTTCTGCCATCAATTACGTAATGGCTGGTATTGCAGCGCAAGAACAAGGCTGCGATTCAGTTGTTTTATATAACGAAAGCAGCCGCATTTGTGAAGTGCACAACGCCAATATTTTTATTTTCAGAGACGATGAAATTATAACACCTTCGCTAGGTGAATATTGTTTGGATGGGGTCATGCGCCAACATGTAATTGCTAGGTGTAAGGCACTCAACAAACCCTTGTTCCAGGAAGAAATTACTGAAGAAGCTTTACTAATGGCCGATGAAGTGTTTGTAACCAATGCGAGTAAAGGTATACAATGGGTAGAAAGCTATGGTGGCAAATTCTATGGCTTTGAGCGTGTTCAAGAACTCTTCTCAGAATTGTTTTAAAATTTAATTTTAGTAATTCCCATGTTGTATAAGGCAAATGCAAATTTGTCTGCATACTCAGCTATGACCATTGTAGTTGGTTTACCTGCGCCATGCCCTGCCTTTGTCTCAATGCGTATAAGGGTTGGGTTCGGTCCATCGTTATTGGCCTGTAATCGCGCTGCAAATTTGAACGAATGGGCAGGAACCACTCTATCATCATGGTCGCCAGTTGTAACCATCGTTGCAGGATAGTTTTTACCTTTATGTAAATTGTGATATGGGGAGTAACTCAACAGATAGTTTAACATTTCCAAAGAATCATCTGCAGTGCCATAATCATATGCCCAACCAGCACCTGCCGTAAATTTATGATAACGCAACATGTCTAAGACACCAACGGCAGGCAAGGCTACTTTGAATAGTTCAGGTCTTTGTGTCATACACGCGCCTACAAGTAAACCACCATTCGATCCGCCTGAAATGGCTAGGGTAGATGAACTTGTGTATTTTTCTTTGATAAGCCATTCAGCCGCTGCAATAAAATCATCAAATACATTTTGTTTTTGCATTTTTGTGCCTGCATCGTGCCATGCTTTACCATATTCGCCACCACCACGTAAATTGGGTACAGCATAAACACCGCCAACTTCGAGCCAAGCAACCATTGCAGTACTAAAGGCGGGTGTTAAGCTTACATCGAAGCCACCATATCCATAAAGAATTGTTGGATTATTTCCATCTAATTTTAAACCCTTCTTGTGGGTGATTATCATAGGTATTTTAGTGCCATCCTTACTCGTATAAAATATTTGATTAGACTCATATCCACTAGGGTCGAATTGTATGCCCGATTTTTTGTAAACAGCTGATTGACCAGTTGCCACATCATAACTATAGATAGTGCTAGGACTGATATAACTTGTGTACGAGTAATACAGTTTAGTTTCTTCCCATTTACCGCTGATGCCTTCGGCCGTTCCTTTTCCAGGCAAAGTAATTTCATGCTCTAATTTGCCATTCAAATTGTATTGCAACATTTGAGAGGTGGCATCCTTCAAATAACTTGCAAATAATTTACCGCCACCAGTGCTTATCGATAATGGCATGGTCGTTTCTGGTATTACATCCACCCAATGTTCGGGTGTCAAATGTTTAATATCAGTTTTAACCAAACGCATATTAGGTGCATTTAAATCACTTAAGATAAAAACGATTGAACCTTCGGTATGTGCAATGTTATTGTTGTTGTCGAAGTTCTTAACGATGGGTTGAATAGGGGCGTTCTTTGTTTTTAGTTCTTGAATATAGAGTTCGTTGCCATTGGTTGATGTGGCAGCGGTTATAATTAAATATTGTTCGTCTTCAGAAACACCTCCGCCAACATATCTTCTTGGTGTTTTACTGCCACCGAAAATTAAAGCATCTTCAGATTGTTTGGCTCCAAGTTTATGGAAAAACAATTTATGTTGATCTGTTTTTGCTGAAAGTTGACTTGCATTAAGAGGTTTGTCATAACTGCTATAATAAAACCCTTCATTGCCCTTCCATGAAAGTCCGCTGAACTTAACATCTTTTAAAGTATCATCTACTACTTTTTTTGTCTCGGCATCTAGCACAATCACCTTCCTCCAATCGCTTCCGCCCTCGCTAATTTGATAGGCAACTAAACTGCCATCTTTGCTAAAGTCGATGCCGCCGAGTGAAGTGGTGCCATCGGGCGAAAATGTATTGGGATCTAAAAATATTTGAGCATCACCATTATCTACTTGTCTATAGAGCACGCTTTGGTTTTGTAAGCCGTCATTCTTGAAAAAGTAGGTGTATTTGCCTTCTTTAAAAGGTGCTGTATAGCGCTCGTAGTTCCATATTTTAGATAATCGTTTTTTTATTTCATCGCGGTATGGTATTTTATCAAGATATCCGAAGGTTAATTGATTCTGTGCTTCAATCCAAGCCTTTGTTTTTTCGCTTTGGTCGTCTTCTAACCATCTATAGGGATCTGAAATTATTTTACCGAATAATGTATCGGCAGTATATGTGGTGTCAGTTTTGGGGTAATTCATTTTGGTCGCTTCCGTTTTGATGTTTGGCTTACACGCATACAGCGCTAGTGCTGCAATTACTGTGGCGAAAATATTAAACTTCTTCATGTAACAAAAATATAGAATTCAATTTATATTTAATGAAGTTCAATTAATATGACTATGAGAGCTTATTGAAAATAAAAGTTATTAATTGAATCACCAAAGTGGATTTAAAAATCCAAACTACTTATTAATCTTCTCAAAGATCCTAATGTCATAGATAGTAGGGTAGTCGGCAGGTCTTTCAAAACCATCGATGCTATGAATTAATCGGTAGTTAGGATTGTTCATTAGCCATTCAAGTGGCATATTGCCTTCTCTCGTGCTATAGAAGCCATCCCAAACCACGATAACACCTTTTTCAGCCCAATCGTCTGGCTTATTGATACTCCATATATAATAACTTGAGTGCGGGTCATAGGGATCCTTGTTCATTAAAACATTAAAGGCAGGCAATTGGTGTATAATGGTTCTTGATAAAAGATTATTTTGTTTTAGCCAACTACTTGCCAATTCAAAATTGGTTAAACTGATGTCCTTTTTTACTGTGGCCTCATTTGGATGATAGGGCTTGGCATAATGGTTTTCCTTGTATCCAACATGTATTACAGCAAGTGCAGCAATGGTTGTTAAAATGGCGCCTTTGTATTTAAAATTGGGGATTGCCTCGGTAAGGTAATTAAATCCATAAACACCTAAAATGGCAATGCAAGGCGCGATTACGGCCATTACGCGCACTAGGCCATGACTGCCTAAAATTCCAAAGAAAAAGATTAAGGTGTGGGCCGCCATATAAAACCAAAACACTAGCAATACCAATCCAATATGCGGATACTTCTGGAGTTTGTTTTTTTTCCAAATGCCAATTACAGCAATGACATGTGCAAGTAGCATAAATATAAGCAAGGGTAAACCAAATAAAGCTCGGGCTTGTTTTATATAATACAATAGTTCGCCAGTGCCTGGGTCAAATTGACCTTCTTGCTCAAATTTCAGGTAAGGATTTTCTGTTATAATCCAAAATGGTTTGCCCGTTACTGCAAAACCTGCAATGTTCATAATAACACTGCCTATCAAAAGCCAAAAGAGCAATTTATATTGTTTGCGATAAAGTACAATGAGGAAAATGGCGCCACAAATTACAAAGCCTTCGGTTCTAACAAAAGGCAGAATTGAAGCCAATGCAACCGCCGATTTGAAGTGTTTGTAAAACCATAAATAGAAGACCAAACTAAGCAATAAAACATTCAATGGTTCTGTTAAGCAAGATATCGTATTGCCAAACATAATTGGACAAAAAGCCAAAAATGGAATCGCTAACCAAGCATTTTTAATTTGATTTTTTTGTAAGGCTAAACTTATCAGCAAACCACTAATTAATGAACAACAAATATTGAAAATAATCATTGCTTTCATACCCGCTTGGCAAACAAAAACAGTGCACCAAGTGAATACTGGTTTATTCCATTGGTCGAGCAAAAGTTCAGGGTATTTGATAGCATACTTAGAAATAAGAAAGTGTTGCCAACTATCTTGGCCGCCTTCTATACCTTGGCTTTGTAAAAATAAAAAAATTAAAAGTGCAGCGACGAAAGAGAACGCAATTCCAATTGTTTTGTTTTGAACCATGCGTTGTTAATTGACACTCACTAATCGGTAGCAACGGTCGAGCCCTTGTTTATCATTACCGAGATAAACAGTATGGGTGGTATTGTATTGCATGATGTAATTATTAATGCTTCCGAATTGATATTGATAAGCATCGGTAATATAAATATAAGGAGCACCTTCGTCAAACTGCTCCGGACGAGCAGAATTTATAAAAGCATAATAGTCCTCTTGTAGTGTTTCGTTATCCTCGTAATTGGTTTTAATCTCTCCATTAAAAAACACAGAGTTTCTAACTTTAGCATCTCTAAATGCTCTGAAGGTGCCAGATTTCATTAAATTCTGCCCGCCAAATGGATTGATGATTTCTTTAGCAATGGTATAATCTGTTTCCAAAGAATAGGTTTTGCCATACAAATCGGTTAAATCTAAAACGCGTGGAAGTACTGTTTTTTCAACGTTTTCTTGACTATGGTAATACACATAGTAATATTTCAACGTGTTGGAATCAAGCAAATTATTCTTGTATTCAACTTTTAAATTATTAATCAAAATTTTTGCGAAATTCTCCCAATTCGATAATTCAATAAATTCACCTTTGTTATCGAATACCAATTGATATGTTTCTGTTTGAAGTAAGTCAGGGGCATTCATTACATCCTTCGTAGGAATGCCATTGTAATAACCCTTGGCGTAGTTTAAATTAACAAGTATATTGCTATCTGATTTATCTGTTATATTGAATAAGATATAACTTGTATCGTATTGGATGTACAAAAATTGACCATAAGGATTTTGTTTGTACTTAGTTTCAGCCAATTGATAAACATATTTTTCGCCTTTTTTCCATTTAGGTATAAAGTCGAAGTGCGCTTCGCTTTGCCCCAATAGGCTGCTGTAAGCAAACAGACATGTGCCAATTAAACCTTGTTTTAAGCCCTTCATTCTAAGTTCAAACATATTACTTTTTTTTTAATTTTCAACTAAAAGATTGTTTTGTTTTAGGGCGAATGATTAAGCGCAAAGATTGATCTCTCGTAAAATAATTCCAAGTCCAATTGATGAAAATAAAGAACCTGTTTTTAACACCTACAATTGACATTAAATGAACAAACATCCAAATGAGCCAAGCAAAAAATCCACCAAACGACCAAAAAGGCAAATCGACAACGGCTAAATTTCTGCCAATTGTGGCCATGCTGCCTTTGTCTTTATATTTAAATTCTCGCATTGCTTGCCCTTTATTT
>CAJBKH010000029.1 GCA_903953615.1 uncultured Bacteroidota bacterium | reverse complement strand
TTGCCAGCACCAGCATTGAATGGAATGCTTATACCTAATAGACTATTCGTTATACCTGGGCCTGACCAAACGCCTCCAATTGGCGTAAAAGACATGGTGTCATAGGGTTTAGATTTGCAGAGGGTGTCAATTTTATTAACTGAAATACCACCAATATTAATATCTTTTTTTGCTGTACAACCATTCCATGTATAGGTTACTTGAAAAGTGCCATTGGTTGAAGGTGGTGTAACAATTCCTACAGAATTAATATTCGGACCGCTCCAAGTTCCACCAGTTGGAGAAAAGTTTGTAACTAAAAATGGGTTACTATTTGGACAAGCGGCATTCGGAGGACCGGCATTAATGGCTTTAACTGTTACAATAACAATATCGGAACATTTGCCATTTTGGTATGTGATATTAAACACACCACTACCTGCAACTGCGGGATTAAATGTACCATTACTTGCATTGGTAATACCTTTGCCAAACCAACTACCACCGCTCGGATTCGCCAATAGATTAAATGGTCCACTCGACTGGCAAACAGTTGTATCGTTTTGAGCAATTGGTGGGGTTAAAACGGTAATATCTATGGTATCTCTACCTGGTACCGAAACGCCATCACTAACCTCTAAAATGTATCTCGTATCTATTGTTGGACAAATAATGTGCGGTGGTTTTCCGATGAGTCCACCACTTAGCCACGTGTATGTATAGTTGGCTGCATTGCCACCAGTTACGGTAGAAGTTAGGGTAACACAACCACCATTACACAATGTGTCTTTGTTTGACTTAAGAACCACTATGATAGGACAGTCGGTGATTTTGAAATTCAGCTTTGCATTAATCTTCCAAATGCTATCACATTTATCTTTAAATGTGGAATTGAAGTCGAGTGTATAGTTTCCACTTTGATTTAATCCTGAGGCAAAAGTGATATCGAATGTATTCGATTCATTATTATTATCACAACTCACACCAACTGCACTTGTTATAGCAGTTGATAAGGTGCCAGATAGCTTAAAATTTTTGGCCTTTACTGAATCGCAATTAAACTTTTGATCCAATACAACGCGGATTTTATTTGTTTTACAATTGGGATTTGTAATTGTGTTAAATTTTGGTTGTGGTACAGAGGTGATTTTTGCCTCCCAACTCAATTCAAATCCATCACCATTTACAAATTTATCAGAGTGAAAATAAAATGTGACACAGCTATCAGTTGTAGAAAAAGGACCTGATGGTTTATTATTGTTGTCGAACTTTTTTAAAAGACTAGCAAAAGTATCGTCACCATTGTATACTTTTAAATAATCTGCACCAGCTTCAACATTAAAGGGATTGGTAAATTTTATGTTGATTTTACTAGCACCACTTACACAAATTGTAAAAATAAAGTTTTCATTGCTAGCATACCAACTTGAGTTAACTTTGTTTCCTTCGCTATCCGTTAATTTACCTCTGCAATCATAAACCCTATTGTTGCTCATTTTATAAGTGGTTTGAGCACCAAGGTTTGGCAGGAGAAGGCAAAGTAAAATACCTACCCCTATCAACTTTCTGCTGAAAATGGATATTTGGTTAAAACGATATAAAATTTCTACAATCAATTATTTAGTTATCGTTATAATTGGTGTAATAATGCTATTGCTCCAATTGCCTGCGCGGTCTTTTAGTTTAAGTTCGAAAGTTGTTGTTTCACTGTTTGCAGTTCCAAGTAAGAAGGTGTTTTTCATCTGGACAGCAATAATTCCTTTTGTTTTTATCTCTGAGCCAGGTGGTGATAATGGCTTTACAAAATAAAAATCAGCTTTATTTAAACGCTTATCCTTGATTTGTAAATCATTCTGATCCGGGTTTAATTCACCAATATCACCATCGCCATCAGTGTATTCAAATCGTATGACTAAGCTATCCTTAAACTGTAAAATTGTGGTCGAAGAAACATCTAGCAATTTAATAAATGGCACATTGCTATTGCCACTTAAAGTATTGTCTTTCTTACAACTACCAATTAATATTAGTAATATTAATAGCAACCAACTATAGCGATTATTTATAAAATAGTGACTCATTTGATGCGAATGGCAAAATATTTTTTAGCATTAAAGGCCGATGCAACCGAAGGGATGTAAACTGGGGTATTTACTTTATCTGTTGTTTGTGTTCTTATCCAAATAACATCGTTGGCAGCAGCCCCTAGTGTATTGACATTTATAGTAATGCTATGCCAATAGTCGACAGAGGTGCCCGAAAAACCTTTTGCGTTAAATGGTGTGGATTCTGTTGTCATATTGGATTCCATTCCTATATAAATATTGGGATTTAAAGAATAATTGAAAGTGGTTGTGCCAAATTGACTCACTGGTGTTTTATCATCTGAATAGGCTACCATTAACTTTATGGTTGATGTGCCAGAAGGAATTTCAATAGGATTAAAACCTGAATGTGGGAGTGGTGTTGCAGCACCATCTGCGAAGGCAATAAGTCCGGCCATTTGTGGCGGAAAATCATAACTTAAAGCACTTTTACCAAATTGGTCTTTTGCGCCATTATTAATCCAATTTTTTATATTTTCAAGGTATTGATTTTTTTTAGTTGGCCAATCGCTTGTTGGTTCAAGTGAGAGTGGCATTATGCCTTGCGATCCTGGTATAAAAGTGCTAAGTCTATGCAATAGCATACTGCTAGCAGCATCGCCTGGTATCACACGCTTTGCGTATTGTGGATTTTGTGGATCTGTATTTATAGAAGTGCGATTTATTAGTGAGTTATATGAACTCTCAATGCTTCTAAAATCGGGTTCGAAATTGCCATCATGACAACCACTGTTAGCGCAAGTAGGCTTGAAAATATTTTTATGTAAACCTTCTATCGTATTTGGATCAATAGCAATATCATCCATAACATCACCGCGCTGACTGGTGGTCCAATCATCAAAAGGATTACTGTTATTACTGCTTTTTTTACAGGCCGCAGTAGTAATCAATAAAACCAACAATCCCCAATTAATATATTGCTTTATCATATGCGATCGAATAAACTTTTAGCATTAGGATCTATGAAACCGGCACTTTGAACATCACTCTTATAACCTAAAATTTCGGCAATGGTTAAATTAAAATCAGTAACAACGCCTATAGGATTTGATTCAGAACCAACCATCAAATTGCTTTGTACGTTGGGTCCAACCATTCCGCCAAACACGCGCAATGAATTGGCATCTCCATGATCATAGCCATACCAATCATTTTGGTCGAGTATTGGATTGTGTTGTAGATTTCTACCACATTCAGGTACAAAACACATGATGGTTTTACCGCTCATTTGAGGAATACTTTGAATGTAATTCCATAAAAATCCAATGGCGTGGTCAGCTCTGTGCATGGCTTGCAAATAGCCTGTAAAATTACCGTGGCAGCCATCAATATTACTCATATTAACAACGAGTAATTTTGGTTTGAATACACGCAATACCTCAGCGGCATATCCTATTGTTGAACCATCACCGCCACTTATAGGTGGCATAGGAAGTTGGCCAGCAGCCTGTCTTTGAAAAGTTGATGCGATGAATTCTTTAATTTTGGTTCTTTCGTCATCAGTATTGCGAATGCCTGGCATATCACCCTTTTTAATATTAAATGAATTATCTAAAAAATTCTTCATTTTATACATGGGTTCAAGCTCTTCTTGTGGATGGTATATTTTGGCATTTGAAAGTGCAGCATATCCATCGCTTCCAAAAGTAATATTCGGAGCAAAAAAATTGGCGCCATAAGTTAAACCAAAATCTGGATGCTTGCTTGAATTTAATAAGGGCACAGAATTACCTATTGTATTGCCAATGAACCATGTGTCGGTTGCCTTATAACCACCAAATCTTCTCGCATATTCGAAAACTGTTGGATTGACGGGTCTAACTTTTAATCCTTGACCTTCAACGCGAGAACCAGTTATGAGAGAATTTAAACCACCATAGTGTCCTCCAGAAATGGCGCGCATTTCGGCAAATATGGTACCTTGCTTTTGTAGTGTTTGCGATAAGATTTTTGGAATTGGTTGTATACCATCTGGTTGTCCGGCAGGAGTAGTTCCATATGCTATTTTACTGGCTGGAGGAGCACCTTCCAACATATTGTATAAAATATTACCAGCTACATTAAAATTTTGACTATCAGATAAATAACGCTGGAGTATGGAGTCTTGCTGTCTTAATCCACCCCCAAATAATACATAAACTACGTGCTCAGCTAATGGGGCATTGGTTTGCGCAAACAAACTACCAGACGGTAGAATGTATGGCAAAACCACACTTCCAGCTGCTAAGGCAGCGGTTTTTTTAACAAAATCTCTTCTTTTCATTTTAGTTCAAGTTTAGTAAAACATGTATTCATCGGAAGCGGAAAATGCCGTGTATACCAATTCAGGTCTGAAACTTGGATTCGATTTATTGGCATTGATAAAATTTATAAACCAGGTTTTTTCAGCCTCTGTTGGTCTTCTTATAAAGAATCTTACGTAGGTTTCCTCAACAAAACGCTCAGTACTATCAACCATCCTTTTTCTGCTAGGCAAAATAACTTGGCTGGAATTCATATAGTTACTGATAATAACTTCATTGATTAAAGTCTTATCGCCACAGCTCTGAATAACCCTGTCTGTGCGTGTTAATTCATTAATTGAGGATGGTTTTTGAAATAAATTAGTACTTAGAATACTGTGAAATTCAATATTTGTTTTATCCTTGTCTTTATTCAAATTATCGCCATAAGAAGGTGTTTCCACTATTTCATAGCGTGTGTTTCTGTCCTTTTTACATTGGACAAATGAAAATAAAAAGCAACTTATCAAAAGGAATTTAAAAATGCGCATATTCATCGGTCATTAAAATGAGGGTTTGTACTTTTTGTAAATTTTGAGTAGGATAGTAATCTACCATTAAATTGTAGGTCTCCTGAGTAGTAGGCTCACGCCCAATCAAGGCAAGGTAACACCATTTGATCATGCCTTCGTGGAATTCACGAGAATTAACCAAAATTTGGCAGTATTCCGCTTTATTTGAGGCATAACCACCAAATAAACTGCCACCTTTATCCAAATCAATAATATCGTATGCAATAGTGAATTCGTCCTTTATTGGAAATCGAAAAAATAAATCATCAAATGAAGCGTTCACAAAATTCAATGTATTCATATTTATAACATCATAAATGGGATTATTCAACATGCGCGCATACATTTGGTTTATGTTAATTATACCCAATTGGTAGTCTCTTCGAGAGCGCAAGACATTTTTACAGCGATCAATGGTTACCATTGCTGAGAAAACGCCAATAGAGTCACCTAACAAACGCGCTGAAATCAATCCAAATCGCGCATTTCCAATTTCACCCTCAAATTCTCCATCTTCAGCACCTTCTAGTAAGCGTGCTTTTGTCAAATCATAGATCCTTTGATAATAGGCTCTTTTGTATGAGGAATCACCCGGAACAAATATGGAATCAGTCATTAATCTTACAATAATTTGCTTCCTGGTTTCAAAGCTTAATTTACCATCCCGCATTAATCCTACATCTCTTAATTTCTCAGTATTTAAAGGCTCGCGACCAAGTAAATCGATATATATTCTATTGATATAATTTTCCACCTTAACAGTTGGAACATCCTCATAGTTCTTTGGTATATTGCCAGTTACCAGCTTTTCATCTTTTTTAGAACAAGAAGCAAGCAATAACAAACAAATAGAAAATAAAACAGATGATTTAAACACCATGGTTTTTAAATTGTATAAAAGTGGAAAATAGAAGAAAATACGCAATTTAACAAGATTATTCGCTAGGAAATTTATAAAATGCAGATTATCAAATATATATATCGCCTTTTATTTTTCGTTTTTGCCTTAGTTGTTAAAACAATTTACAGAAAATGAAGAATTTATTAGTTTATTATTGGCAGGTGTCTTGCCCTCAAAAAACCAAATGAAAAAGAGTAATAAAATTACCTATGTCTTAAAAATAAGCCATTGGTCAGTAAAAACT
>CAJBKH010000028.1 GCA_903953615.1 uncultured Bacteroidota bacterium | reverse complement strand
TCCATCGCATGTTATAAGTATCAGCATGGCCAAGCAAGTACTTAAAACAGATTGTGTTTTTCTAAAAACGATGAGTCCCACCAACCAAATGGTCAACAAGCCAGCCAAGGCAGAAGGAAAACGAATGGCCCATTCAGTGAGCCCAAAACACTTTATGGACAACACTTGTAACCATATCATTAAAGGTGGTTTGGTATTGTACAAATCAGGTTGATGCCCGTAAGTGGTTACAATGTAATTGTGCGACTGGTACATTTCAGCTGCATTCACTGCCAAGCGCGACTCGTCCCACTGCACAATAGGCAGTTTACCTAAACCATAAAATTGTGTGAGTACACTGTAGAGTAATGTAAAAAAAAGTAGACTTAAAACAACCTTATTCTTCATTACAAACTAGCGCCTAAGCCTTTGCCATTACTGCATTCTCTTCGGCTTCTTTCAATTCCATAATTTGCTCTAATGCATCAGGAATTACATCACTACAAATTACTATGAAAGCATCTTTTTCAGCATGGCGGATGGCATAATTGATGGCCTCTTTTTCTAGTGGCAACACGGTTACCTTTTTATGTTCATCTACTTCTTTGATACCGCGTATCATCAAATCGATGATATCATTTTTCGAGCGCCCTCTTAAATTGCGGTCTTGGCGAATGATAATTTCATCAAATATTTTAGCTGCTTCAGCACCCAATGAGATGGTGTCCTCATCGCGTCTATCGCCTACCCCTGCTATGATACCAATCTTTTTGCTGGCATCGGTTTTTGCAATAAATTTACCAATGGCTTGTATGCCCGCAGTGTTGTGCGCATAATCTACCATCACTGTAAAGTTTTTGAAATTAAACATGTTCATTCTACCAGGTGTTTGTGCTGGTGAAGGAATAAATGTTTGCAAGGCCGACTTAATATCTTCGATTTTAAAATTGCGCAAGTAAGCTGCTAAAATTACAGGCAAGGCATTGGCAATATTAAATTCAGCACGACCGCCAAAAGTCATCGGAATGTTTGTTACTTTTTCAACTCTTATTTTCCATGCACCTTTCATAATGGTAACGAAACCATTTTCGTAAACTGCTGCTAAGCCACCTTTTTTGGTATGTTCTACAATTCTTGGGTTGTTTTCGTCCATGCTAAAAAAAGCAACTTTACATTCCAAACCATCTTTCATTTTATAAACCAAATCATCATCGGCATTTAAAATGGCATGCCCTTCTGGAAATACACTTTCAACAACAACTGCTTTTACGCGGGCCAATTGTTCGATGGTATCAATGCCTTGCAAGCCCAAATGATCGGCTGCTATATTGGTAACAATGCCAATATCGCAATTGTGAAAACCTAAACCAGCTTTTAAAATACCGCCTCTTGCACATTCTAAAACAGCAAAATCAACTGTTGGATCTTTCAATACAAACTCGGCAGAAATAGGACCCGTACAATCGCCCTTCATCATCATTTCATTTTGAATGTAGACACCATCGGTGGTGGTATAACCAACTTTATGACCAACCTGTTTGCACAAATGCGCCATTAAACGGGTGGTGGTGGTTTTACCGTTGGTACCAGTAATCGCCACAATTGGAATGCGGGCCGATGATCCTGGAGGGTATAACATATCAATCACAGGTTCTGCAACGTTTCTAGCTAAACCTTCAGTTGGATCTAAGTGCATTCTAAAACCAGGGGCTGCATTCACTTCTAAAACGGCTCCGCCATTTTCACTAATAGGCGTACTTAAATCTGGCGCCATAATATCGATACCACAAATATCTAAACCAATGATACGGGCAATGCGCTCGCACATAAAAATATTACTTGGATGCACAATGTCTGTGATATCTGTTGCGGTTCCACCAGTACTAATGTTCGCAGTTGGTTTCAATAATAATTCTTCGTTAGCAGGCAATACTGATTCTAAAGTTAAGCCTTTATCTGCCAAAATATTTTCTGTAAAACTATCAATCCTAATAGCGGTTAATGTTTTCTCATGACCATACCCTCTGCGTGGATCGCTGTTTATAATATCTATTAATTGTTGAATGGTGTGCTTGCCGTCGCCAGTAACAGATGCAGGTGTGCGTTTGGCCGCTGCGACAAATTTATAATTGATGACCAAGATTCTGTGATCATGACCCGTAATAAACTTTTCTACAATAACAGAGCGAGAATATTTTTTAGCGGCTTCGAAACCTTCTTTTAATTCTTCCCAAGTGCGCATATTGGTGGTTGCACCTTTGCCATGGTTGCCATTAATAGGCTTAGTAACCAAAGGATAACCAATGCGAGAAGCTGCTGCAGCTAAGTCCTCATCATCATAACAAATTCTACCTTTTGGTACTGGTATCTCTGCTGCCTCTAATAAATTTTTAGTATCTTCTTTATCGCAAGCAATTTCAACAGCAATGCTACTTGTAGTACTCACCACTGTTGCTTGTATTCTTCTTTGATTAATACCGTAGCCTATTTGTACCAATGAACGTTTGTTTAAACGGATGTAGGGTATTTTGCGTTTAATAGCTTCTTCAACAATACTACCAGTACTTGGACCTAAACGTTCTTCTTCGCGAATTTCTCTTAAACGTTGAATATCTTCTTCTACATGGTATGGTTCGTTACTAATTAAAGCCTCAGCAATACGCACTGCTGCTTTAGCTGCATATACGCCAGCCTTTTGTTCGAAATAATTAAACACCACAAAATAAATACCCTTGGTGGTGGTTTCTCTGGTGCGACCAAATCCACAATTCATACCCGCCAAAGTTTGTATTTCTAAAGCAATGTGTTCTATCACATGGCCCATCCAAGTGCCTTCTTCAACCCTTTGAAAAAATCCACCTGGCACACCTGGACTGCAACGGTGACCATGCATGGTTGGAAACAAGGTTTTAAGGCGTTCAAGAAAACCATCAATGAGGTTAGTAGGCCTTTGCTCCATATCCTCTAGGTCGAGACGCATTACAATTAATTTATGTCTACGTATGCTCCAATAGTTGGGGCCGTTCATGGTTTTAATGTCTACAATTTTCATATCAGAATAAATGAGGGGTTAAGAATGTCTAGGAATTTTTATTAGTCTAGTGCAAAAAAGCAAACATTTGCCATATAAACAAGTTTATGCGGTGTTATTCTTTAAAATAAATAAATTTGTGAGCCACAAAAAAATTAAACCCTTTAACAAATTTGCATCACCAAGCCCTCCATCGCCTTTTTTTAAAACATGTTGGTCAAACCTCCTCGGCTCCCCTTGCCCTGCAAATAGAGCGTGCTGAGGGCATCTACATGTATGCCAAAGACAAAACCTATATCGATTGCATCTCTGGTATTAGTGTGAGCAATGTGGGACATGGCAACAAGCAAGTTGTAGAAGCCGCTAAGGCACAACTCGACAGCTACATGCACTTAATGGTGTATGGCGAAATGGTGCAAGCCCCGCAAGTGGAGCTGGCAACAAAATTGGCCAGTGTTTTACCTGACTCCCTTAACTCGGTTTATTTTGTAAACAGTGGCAGCGAAGCCATAGAAGGCGCTATGAAATTGGCCAAACGTGTAACAGGCAAACATCAATTTGTGGCCCAATATTTAGCGTATCACGGTGGCACCCATGGGGCATTGAGCTTAATGAGCGATGCGTATTTCAGTCAGAAATTTGTACCCCTTTTACCAGGTGTTTCTTTCATCCATCAAAACGATTTAAGTGCAATAGAAACAGCCATAACAGATGCAACTGCAGCTGTATTCATAGAACCCATTATGGGCGAAAAAGGCTATGTACCTAGCGACATAGCTTACCTCAAAGCCATTAGAAAAAGATGTGATGAAACTTGCACTTTGTTGGTATTCGATGAAATACAAAGTGGTTATGGGCGCTGTGGTAGTTTATTCGCTTTAGAAAAATATTGTGTTGTGCCAGATATTTTAATCTTGGCAAAGGGACTTGGCGGTGGTATGCCTTTGGGCTGTTTTATTGCCGATAAAAAAATAATGGATGTATTCCAAGACAATCCTGTATTAGGCCATATCAATACCTTTGGCGGGCACCCTGTAAGTTGTGCCGCTTCTTTGGCTGCACTTAACTTTATTATCGACCATGATTTGGCCGAAAAAGCGAATGCAAAAGAGAAGGAATTTAGACGTTTATTGGTGCATCCCAATATCAAAGAAGTGACTGGAACGGGTCTCATGTTGGCCATCGATTTGGAAGATAAAATCTATTGCAGACAGGTCATCGACAAATGTGTAAGTGCAGGATTATTAATCGATTGGTTTCTGTACAGCGAAAATAAAATTCGTTTATCTCCACCTTTAATCATTGAGAATGAAGCCATTGAAAAAATTTGTGGCATTATTCTTGAGAATCTTTAAAAAAACAATGCAACCTTTTAAAAAGGATGTTGTCAAAGAAACACAATTCACAAACTAAATAAACAACATACACATGAAACAAATCAGAAAAACAAACGCAGTTAAAATGATGGCGAGTGCTTTATTCTTAGCTGGCTTATCAATCACATTTTATTCTTGCAAAAAAGAGGCAAGTAACACATTAGAAACCATTACTTCGGCTGAAGACAATTCTACAGCAGAAAATGAATTCACTTCGGTATTCGATGTAACAGATGATTTCGCAAGCAACGATTCTCGCACAAGAGCTGGCAATACTATATTACCTAGTGGCGCTATTGTTAGTTTCACAGATAGCTCTTATAGCGATGGCGATGGCATTGCGTGTACGATTGATTTTGGCCCTTTGAAATCTGTTGCCCCATTCGGCTTATTGTGTAACGATGGCCGTTACAGAGCAGGTAAATTGCACATTACTTCTACCAACCGTTATGGCATAGTTGGTTCAGTATTCACTGTAACTGCAAACGATGCTGATCAATACTATGGCGGTAGTTTACCAACCAGCCTAACACAATTAACAGGTACTATTGCGCTAAGTCGTCTTTCTACTAATAGTATCAACATAAAAGTTAGCAATGCAACTGCAACCAATTCAAATGGTAAAGTATCATGGCAAAGCGATAGAACCATTACTAAAACTGTTGACCCAGGCATTGGTTTATTAGGTGATGAGTTTGACATTATAGGTAGTGCAAGTGGTGTTAACCGCAATGGCGAAAACTTCACCATTACCATCGACAAAGCTTTACACAAAAAAATAGAATTGGGTTGCGCGCGTACCTTTGTAGTTGGTCAAATTACATTAACCAATACCAGCACTAACAAAACGATTAAAATCGATTACGATCCATTCAGCAATGCTGCTTGCGACTTAATTGCTAAGGCTACAATCAACAACAAAGAATTCACTTACGTTGTGCGTTAATTGTAAGTAATATTAATTTCAAAGTCCCGAAAAAGTAATATTTTTCGGGACTTTTTTATGATGCCAAGATTACTCGTTTTTTCTCTCCTCCTTTTTCTATTTGTTCAATGCAATACATCGGTTAATTCGAAAAAAAAGTCAGTCGCCATTACCGATAGTTTTTATACGTTGCCTGATAGTTTTACAAGCTTCAGCAAATCCTTTACCGATAGTTTAGATGCCTATTTCAGTCACGATTTTAACGGCACCGTTTTAATGACCAAGGGTCATAAACAATTTAAAAAAGCGTATGGTTATGCCGATGCTTATAAAAAAGAAAAGATGCCTTTAAATGGCTTGTTTCAATTGGCCTCGGTCTCTAAAACCATTACAGGCGTAGCAACCTTGCTACTAGTGCAGCGCAAACAAATTAACATCGATAGCAGTGTGAAATCTTATTTAAAAGATTTTCCTTATAGCGATGTTACCGTTCGTCAGTTGCTCAATCACCGCAGTGGGTTGGCCAATTACATGTATTTTACAGATGTTTATTGGCAGGATACGGGACGTTGTATGTGCAATAAAGATTTTTATGATTTCATGGTGAAACACCAACCAACACCTTATTTAAAACCGGATGTTTCTTTTAGCTATTGCAATTCTAATTTTGCATTTTTAGCTGTACTCATCGAAGAAATTTCTGGCAAAAGTTTTCCTGAATTTGTGAGAGAAAATATTTTTAAACCTTGCGGCATGCGCAATACATTTTTCTATGGTTACAAACCTGCGGCTAATCATTCGCCTGTAATGACTGGCAGATTCGATAAATATGTCTACAACGAAACCTATTACATGGATGGTATCTTAGGCGATAAAAGTGCTTATAGCAGTGTAGAGGATATGTTTCTTTTTCACCGTGGCTTGTTAGATGGGCGTTTATTGAACAAAGACTTAATGGCCATGTTGCAAACCCCAAGCTTCGGACCAAATATTTATGGCGGTAGTTATGGTTTAGGTTTTCGTTTAAAGTTAACACCCAATGGTCAGTGGACCTACCATAACGGCTGGTGGCGTGGCTTCTGGACTTTCTTCTGGAACCGCTTCGACAAAGATATTTGCTTCGTCATATTGACGAATAATCACAGCAGTGCAGGGCAAGTAGATGAAGTGATGTTAGGACAGTGGTTGATTGACGCGAAATAGATAATCATTCAAAATAAATCATGATTATACAATTCAAGTATAAAAACATATAGCTACTTTTACCTTGCGAGAAAAATTTATTCTGTTACTAATTTCTTAAGTATTGCCTTGCTTGGCAAAAACAATTTATATTGCGAGGCAAATATTTGTTTATTATCCTTGGGCAAAGTAATTTCAACCACCGCATCCGATTTATCCTTGCAGATAATGATGCCTATCGTGGGCTTTTCAAATTTCTGTTTTATAAAACGATCGTAGTAGTTAACATACATTTGCATCTGGCCAATATCTTGATGTCTGAGTTTTCCAATTTTTAAATCTATCAAAACAAAACATTGCAATAGCCTATTGTATAAAACAAGGTCGACATAAAAATTTTCTTCTTCTAAAGAAAATCGAACCTGCCTACCTTGAAATAGGAATCCTTTCCCCATCTCTAATAGAAAATGTTCAATTTTGTTTATTATAGCTGTTTCTAAGTCGGTTTCTGAATAGCTAATTTTTTCGTCTAGACCTAAAAATTCCAAAACATATGGTGTCTTTAATACATCTTCAGGCTTTTCAATTATATGTCCCTTTTTTGCTAATTCTTTAACTTTATTTGGACTTTTGCTTAAGGTGAGTCGTTCAAACAAACCGCTCTCCAATTGCCTTTGTAACTCTCGCACGCTCCAAATATTTTGAATAGATTCAATTTCATAAAAAGAACGTTCATTCCCATCGTCAATTCTACTAAGTATCACATAATGCGACCATGACAATTGAAATCGTTCTGAAAATTTTTTAAAGTAATTTTCTTGCAATCTCCGAGACACTGTCTCGGATTTTTTATCTAGCACCTGCATTGGTTTCAATTTCCGAGACGCTGTATCGGAAATTGAAAATGTTAGATAAAATTTTCTCATATTCTCTAAATTGTCAACCGAAAAACCCCTTCCAAACTCCTTCACCAATGATTTACTAAGAAGTAATAGCGTTTGTTGACCGAAAGCTGCTTTTTGTTTTCCTTTTTGCTCTTGTTCAACAATCAGCTGGCCTATTTGAAAATAGGTAAAGACCATCAAACTATTCGTTTGCCTTACTATCTTTTGTCGGGCATTTTGAAT
>CAJBKH010000027.1 GCA_903953615.1 uncultured Bacteroidota bacterium | reverse complement strand
TTATTTCCAAGATGGTAAAGATGGCTTCAAAACCGAAATCAAAGAATTCGGGGAATCATTTGGTACTGCCGATTTCAAAGAAGGAACGGATGCATTCCTGAATAAGCGCAAAGCGGCCTTCCAACGGTAGGAGAGATTTAACCACATAAGTGAGATAAGTAATCTTTTTAGCCTGTTTTTCTGAAAATAATTCTAGTTAATTCAAAGCCTGGAGCTTTTGCTCTGCAATTGTAAAGTGAACATAAGTTTTTTTTGCTTTGCAAAAAAAGAAAACCGATAGCCACTAATTAAAGAGAATAGTAGGTGGTTTTAAAAAGACTTTCGAAGGACAGTGCCACAGAGCCGCAACGAAGTATTAATCACATCTAAGTTTTTTTTTCGCTGCAAAAAAAGATTCCAAAGATTCTAAAAATACTCACTGAAAAATCACTCATGTGCCCTTATCCTCTTTTTTACATGGTAAAAAAGAACTTATGTTCACTTAATTAACCTCCGTCGGAGCGACAAAATTTTGATTTTGCCCCAAAAGTATTTTGACTTAACCAGCTAAAATTTACCCTTATCACACTTATGTGGTAAAAAAAGGCTTCTTTGCGGTGTGGTAAAAAAGTGTCGCATTTTTGTAAAACTCCATAGAGGTATCTTTAAATTTCTTACAGAGCAAAAATGAATACTTACATGTGTTATGTAAAGGTGTCTCTATTCATCTAAGAGGGTAAAGTACTCGTTAACAAAGGTTTTTTGTCCGTCGTGGAATAAATTTCTCACATTAAAGTTTAATAAAAGTCCTCGTGGAGTTTTGAGAAGTTTCATATAGGTAAGAATTTGTGCTTCATGAACTGGAGCAATTTCTTCAATTGATTTTATTTCAACAACCATGCATTTTTCAACCAAGAAATCGCAACGCACATTTGACTCAAGTATATTGCCTTTATATGTAACAGGTATAATGTGTTCTGATTCAAAATTGATCTCCCGAAGTTTTAGTTCATGAATTAAGGATTGGTGATATATGCTTTCTAATAATCCAGGTCCAAGAGTCTTATGTACCTCTATGGCAGCTGCATTAAATTGATAGGTTAAATCCTTTAAAAAAGACTTTGTAATTTTCATAAATTGAGATTTTAGTTTCATCAAAAATGCAAAATGATTTGAAAAAATCAAAAAAAAATATTCACTAAAAATCACTGATGTGCCCTTAGCCTCTTTTTTGCTTTGCAAAAAAGAACTTATGTTCACTTAAGCAACCTCAGCCGAAGCTACAAAATTTCGAAACTACCCAAAAAGTATATTCATTGACCTAACTATAATTTATCCTTGTCATACTTATGTGGTAAAATCCCCCAAGTTTAATCGCAGCGAAATTTTTTGCAGCGCAAAAAAAACTTATGTTGACTTAAGTAACCTCAGTCGTAGCTGCAAAATTTCGAAACTGCCAAAAAAGTATATTCATTGACCTTACTATAATTTATCCTTATCATACTTATGTGGTAAAATCCCCCGTTTGCCTAGTATACCCTCCACTGTTAGTATCCTATTCGATTGGTGATTACCCGCCACCAATTAATTGCACTATTTTTGTAATCTATTCATCATGCGTTTTAAAATTCTTTTTTTATCATTTGTTTTTCTGTTCTTTATTCAATCTACTAAAGCGCAGGATGCCGACTTTTGGTATGACGCCCAGTTGAAAAAAATGACACGCGATGAAAAAATCGGTCAGCTCTTTATGGTGGCCGCTTATAGCAATCGCGATGCTGTGCATACAGCCGAAATAGACAATCTTATTTTGAATTACCACATTGGTGGTTTAATCTTTTTTCAAAATGACCCACTTAAACAAGCCTATCTTACCAACTACTACCAAGCCCAAGCTGCAGTGCCTTTAATGATAGGCATTGATGGTGAATGGGGACTGGCCATGCGTTTACAAAATACTCAAAAGTTTCCGTATGCCTTAACCTTGGGTGCGCTTACCAACGATTCATTGATGTATCAAGTGGGTGCAGCCATTGCTTTGCAATGCAAGCGCATAGGTATACATATTAATTTTGCGCCCGATGTCGATATCAATACCAATCCCAAAAATCCTGTAATTGGATTTCGTTCTTTTGGCGATAATAAATACCGCGTTGCGCAATTAGGTGCGGCTTACAGCAAAGGTATGATGAGCGAAGGCGTATTGTCTTGTGCAAAACATTTTCCGGGGCATGGCGATGTGGCGGTCGACTCGCACCACGATTTACCAGTGGTAGATAAGGCCTTGTCGCAAATAGATACCGCTGAGTTGTATCCATTTTATTATGCCATTAAAGAAGGTGTTGCAGCCATGATGGTAGGGCATATTAATTATCCGCAATTGGACAACCGCCCTAACCGCTCGGCATCGCTCTCAGCTTTTATCATCGATACCTTGTTGAAACAGCGCATGCATTTCGAAGGTTTGGTATTTACCGATGCCATGAACATGAAAGGGGTCGCCAAATATTATACAGGAGGTGATGCCGATTTAGAAGCCTTCAAAGCTGGTAACGATGTGATACTTTTTAGCGACAATGTAGTGGCGGGTATCAGCAGAATAAAACGCGCCATCAACGAAGGAGATATTACTGAGAAAGAATTGGATCAAAGGGTTTTAAAAATCTTAAAATACAAACAGAATGTCGGGTTAAACCAATACCAACCCATCGTATTAAATAATTTAGAAAATGATTTAAAAGGCGTTGAAAATAAAGCCTTGTTGCAAACAGTCGCCAATCAAACTGTTTCTGTAATTAAGGATCAAAAAAATATGTTGCCATTGCATTCTACAAAACATACAGTAGCCATTTGTATAGGCGAGGCAATGGGTTCTCAATGGTCGACTTATTTAAAAGCAAATGGTATACATGAAGTATTGCTAGTTGAAAAAAACACAAATGAGAAAAACATACAAGCCCTGTTAAAAAAAGTAGAGCATGCGACCCATGTCATTGTGAGTTTGCATTCACCCAAAGTTTGGAGTCAACAGAATGCTGGTTATACGGCCAATGATTTTAGATTGATACAATTATTAGCGGCTAAGAAAAATACCATTGTGATTGGTTTTTGTAATCCTTATGCCATGCAATATGTCAATAGCAAAGCGACCATGATTGCGGGTTATGAAGATTTAGATTATTACCACCAAGCAGCCATACAAATTTTATTTGGTCATTTAAAATCGACTGGTCTTTTACCTGTTAAAATTGATTTAAGTACTACGACTACTTTGCCAAATGTAAATACGGCTTCAACTTCAAACATCAATTACGAAGCTTTACAAAGCATTGATGGCATTGTAGCACAATTGATACAAAAAAAAGGAGCGCCTGGTTGTAGAGTATTGGCATTAAAAGATGGAAAAGAAATTTTCAATAAGTCTTACGGCTATTTAAATTACAACAAGAAAAAAGCGGTTAATGATAGCACGATTTACGACATCGCATCAATAACAAAAATTGCTGCCACAACATTAGCCATTATGAAATTGTATGAAGAAGGTCAATTGAATTTAGAAGCAACTCTGGGCACTTATTTGCCACAAGTCAAAGGTACTAACAAAGAAAATTTAGTGATTGCCGATATTCTTCAACACCGCGCAGGACTTACCGCATGGATTCCTTTTTACAAAGAGACCTTGCCTTTTGTTGATAGTATTTATTGTTCGAAATCTGATACAGCCTATTGCATTAAAGTCGCCGATAAATTTTTTATGTTAAAAGCCAATAAAGATACCATATACAAACGCGTGTTCGCATCGGCTTTAGAAAGTCGCACCTACCGCTACAGCGATTTAAGTATGATATTGATGCAGTTAGTGGTAGAAAAAATTAGTGGTATGCCATTAGATGAATATGTGAAAAATAATTTTTATGCACCCATGGGTTTGCAACACATTGGTTACTTGCCATGGAAATCGCATGACCTAGCCAATATAGCGCCAACACAAGAAGATCGTTTGTTTCGTCAACAAGAAATTTGTGGCTATGTGCATGATCCTGGCGCTGCCATGTTAGGCGGTGTAAGTGGTCATGCTGGCGTGTTTTCTACTGTGGTCGACTTAGGTGCCATCATGCAAATGTTAAACGATGGCGGTTTGTATAAAGGCAAACAATATATTTCGAAAGCCACCATTACTAAATTTACCGCTTATCAACGCAGTGATAGTCGCAGAGGCTTAGGTTTCGATAAGCCCGATTTTAGCGGCAAAACCAGTCCAGCAAGCACCATGGGTAGCACGCTCATGTTTGGGCATACAGGCTTTACAGGTACGTGTACTTGGGCCGATCCAAAATACAATTTAGTCTTTGTGTTTTTAAGCAATCGCATTTGTCCGGATGAAGAAAACAAAGAATTAATCAATGGCAATTACCGCACCCGCATACAAGATGTCTTATATAAAGCCATCGGTCAATAAATAACAAACACCTGCTTAAAATTTTGGTCCTTGCCGAAAAGAGTGTGTATAGTTTGATAAAAATCATCGAATATTGTATAAATGAAAATGTGCAAATCATTCTACCTACTTGTGCTAGTAGTGTTAGCTCAAATTGTAGCATGCGATCCTACTGCTAAGAAGATTAAGAATCCTACACCATTTGAAAATTTTGAACCAGAAAAGCTTGTAATTGCAATGACGCAAGTTTTAGATTCTCTTGCAAAAGATACCAATAAAACACACTATTACGATACCTTAAAAACATTTTACAAGCAGCGCGAATATGAATATGTGTGGTTAGAGAAAGCCAAGGATTCTTTGTTTCGGTTATCACTCAATACACTATACGATAGTGTGCCTTTCGAAGGCTTGAAAGCCAGTCATTACGACTGTGCAGAATTAAAAGATAGACTCGAAAAAATAAAAAAAATAAGGTCAACAAATTTATACAATGACTTAGCCTTGTTAGAATTAAAATTAAGCAACAGTATTTTGTTGTTGTGGCATGACAAGGTCCTCGGTCGCACCAATCCGCAAGAAGTATTGGGCGCTAAATACACCTTGCCTTATCCGAACAAAGCATTGAATTTGTTTTCAGTTTTAAACACCGATTCTATTATTCCAAAAGTAGTCCATTATTATCCGGCCCATCCTGATTATTGGAAATTGAAAAATTTACTAGCCATGCGATTTGGAGAAACAGAGGGCAGCGAGACATTTATTGATACCGCAGGGATACGTAAAGTGAAGCCAGGTGATACCACTTACATTGCGCCATTGTTGGCCCGCAGAATGGTAGAGTTGGGTATGGCTCCCGATAGCTTAATTCATAAAACAGATTCCTCTTTTATTTACAAAAAAATAACAGCGAAATACATTAAGGAATTTCAGCGCATCAGCAATGTTACCGACGATGGTATTATTGGCAAGTCGACTTTGAAATTATTAAACGCTTCGAAGAATGATAAGCTGAATGAAATACGCGCCAACATAGAGCGCATCCGTTGGTTTAGCGATGCACCGCCAAAGCCTTATGTGATGGTAAACATTCCAGAGTTTATGTTGTACTTGGTCTACACAGATAGTTTGATGGCCATATACCAAGACAGTTTATTGCCAGTAAAGGTTTGCATAGGCGAGGGTAAAGAAAAATATTTTGAACAGAAATTACAGCGTTATACCAAAACGGGTAAGTATTCGGATAAGCCACAGAACCATGAAACACCGCAGATTTATTCGACCATTGATTATGTGATTCTCAATCCAACATGGACAGTGCCAAGCAGTATTGTAGGTAGAGAAATGTACAGCAAAATTGTGCGCGATCCCGGTTATTTAATTCGCAATGGGTTTCAGGTATTCGATAAAAATGTACCAGTGAATCCCTATAACATAAAATGGAAAAGTTATGCGCCAGGCAATATTCCTTATACCATTCGTCAGGATGCGGGTGATGATAATTCATTGGGGAAAATAAAATTCACTTTTAAAAATCCTTTCTCAGTATACTTGCACGACACTCCATTAAAAGGTAAATTCAAATTGAATAATAGGGCTGTGAGTCATGGTTGTGTGAGGGTAGAAAATCCCATTGATTTAGCCGGTTTTATTTTGCAAAACAATCAAAAATTAACCTACGATGACATGTTGATTAAAGTAGGTAGAGCGCCTGTAAACGATACTGCACGTGCCCGCAAATGGAGAGAGGATACTACCAGTTATAAGAAAATTGTTAAGGGCACTTATCCGATTCGCTTAGAAAATAAAATGGTGGTCTTCTTCGATTATAAAACCATTGTCTTCAACGAGGCTGGTGAACCGCGTTTTATTTTCGATGTCTACGACAAAAATAAATTGATTGTCGAAGCTTTGGACAAACCTTAAGCATTTTAATATTATTAATGATGTTAATTGTTTTTTAATTGCATGAATGACACTTCGTGGTTTTAAATTTTTAAATTTGTTTTTTATCTTTGTTTAAAATATTTTTTAAATGTCTACACAATACATTTTAATTCGTAAGGGTGCTAAAATAGGAGTGGTGCTTCCTGTTAAGGTTTATAATAAAATGATTCAGGAATTAGAAGACATAGAAGATATTAAGCTTTATGATAATGCGAAAGCAATGAAAGGTCGTAGCATAGGTTTCAAGGATTATTTGAAGCAGAGACTTTGAAGAAAATCGTTTAAATAATTCAAAAATTGACAGTGTAAAGCAAAAAATTAATCTTTTCTTAAATCAATCAATCAATTTAAAAATAAAAAAACTGCAAAATAGCTGAGTTCTATAGGATATAAAAAGTATTGAGCGTGATATCTAGCCATTGACATAACAACAAAGCCCCATTATCAAATTAGCACATCATCAAATTAAAGTATCACCCCATCCTTCATCACCAACTTCCTATCGGCCATATCGGCAAATTCTTCGTTGTGGGTAACGATGACGAAACTGTAACCAAAGTCTTTTCTTAGATTGAAGAATAGTTGATGCAGTTCATGTGCATTTTTACTGTCGAGGTTACCACTTGGTTCGTCGGCAAAAATTACTTTAGGTGAATTCATTAAAGCACGGGCTACAGCGCAACGCTGTTGTTCACCCCCCGAAAGTTCATTGGGTTTATGCTGATAGCGGTGCGAAAGGTTGAGGTAGTCGAGCAATTCTTTGGCTTTTTTTTCGGCTTCACTCTTTTTTGTTTTGGCAATGAAGGCTGGCATGCAAACATTTTCGAGACAAGTGAATTCGGGTAATAATTGATGAAACTGAAAAATAAAACCTATGTTTTTATTTCTAAAATCGGCCAAGGCTTTTGATTTTAGCTGACTGATTTCAATGTCGTCATAATGTAAAATTCCCGAGGTGGCCGAGTCTAAGGTGCCCAAAATTTGTAGTAAAGTGGTTTTACCAGCACCCGAATCGCCCACTATCGAAACAATTTCTTGGTCTTGAATCGTAAGGTCGATACCCTTTAACACTTGCAATTCGCCATATTGTTTGGTAATCCCTTTCGCTATAATCATTGTTCTGCGAAAATGGTTCATATTTTATACAATTCAAAATTAAGCGTGTTAAAAATCTCATGTAGAAATTAATTAGTCATTACATACCTGCAACTTTAGTTAAAATAACGGAGCTGCGGGTTGAGTCCACGAATGGTGTGAAATTTCTATTTTTCAGCGATGAAGGGCGAGCCTGCGCGAGAAGAAAAATAGAAATTTCTCATTCGTGGTGGGCTTTTTGCTTACTTTTTGCCCAAACAAAAAGTAAGAAAAGGCTTGCTATAAAAGAAGGATAGGTTCATGCAAAGAGTTATGAAATTGAAGACATTTGAGGCTAACCTCTTGTTTTACATCAATCTTTATTTCATTGAAAATATAATTGAATGAGAATGTTGAAAGTTGTTGAATCTCGAAAACGGTACAATCTGGGTCTTATTTTCTTTATGAAGTTCTGCTTTGGCTATAATCTAATTTATTTGTAGTTTCGCATCCTAAATTTAAAAAGAAAGAATTTAATCATGAACATTCACGAATACCAAGCCAAACAAATTTTAAAATCCTATGGTGTAGCCATTCAGGAAGGGATTGTTGCTGAAACGCCGGCAGCGGCAGTGCAGGCAGCAAAAGACATTCAAGCGCAAACCGGCAGCGACTGGGTAGTGGTGAAAGCCCAAATCCACGCAGGTGGCAGAGGTAAAGGTAAAATTGTTGGTTCGGAGCAAAGAGGTGTTGCATTAGCAAAAAACCTAGATGCGGTTTCTGAAATTGCCACCAATTTATTAGGCAATACCCTTGTAACCATTCAAACTGGCGAAAAAGGTAAAAAAGTAAGTAAGATATTAATTGCTCAGGATGTTTACTATCCAGGTGCAAGCGAAACCAAAGAGTACTATATGAGTGTACTTTTAGATAGAGCAAAAGGTAAAAATGTTATCATTTACACTACCGAAGGTGGTATGGACATCGAAGAAGTAGCAGAACATACCCCAGAAAAAATTCACAGAGAGTGGGTTGATCCTAAAATTGGATTCCAAGCTTTTCAAGCGCGTAAAATCGCTTTTAACCTTGGTTTAACTGGTACTGCTGAAAAAGAAATGGAGAAATTCGTAACTGCACTTTACAAAGCATACGATGAAACCGATAGCGCCATGTTCGAAATCAATCCAGTGTTAAAAACATCTGATGATAAAATCATTGCTGTTGATGCGAAAGTGGATTTAGATGAGAACGCTTTATACAGACACAAAGATTACGAAGCTTTACGTGATGAGAGCGAAGAAGATCCTACAGAAGTAGAAGCTAAAAAATTCAACTTAAACTATGTTAAATTAGATGGTAACGTAGGTTGTATGGTAAACGGTGCTGGTTTAGCAATGGCTACCATGGATATCATTAAATTGAGTGGTGGTGAGCCGGCTAATTTCTTAGACGTAGGTGGTACTGCTAACGCTGAGACAGTTGAAGCTGGTTTTAAAATCATTTTAAGCGATCCAAATGTAAAGGCTATTTTGATTAATATCTTCGGTGGTATTGTGCGTTGCGACAGGGTTGCACAAGGTGTTGTAGATGCTTATAACAAATTAGGCAATATCAATATTCCAATCATTGTAAGATTACAAGGTACCAATGCCGTTGAAGCTAAAAAACTAATTGACGAAAGTGGATTACAAGTAAAATCAGCGATTTTATTAAAAGAAGCAGCACAATTAGTTAAAGAAGTTTTAGCTTAATTTTAACATAATGAAATTTAGTATTAAATTTAGTATTATTGCCCTCAATATAATTACAATCATATGAGTTTAATTTCAGAATTTAAAGCGTTTATTAACAAAGGAAATGTTATAGACTTAGCCGTAGCAGTCATCTTAGGAGCTGCATTCGAAAAAATCGTAACCTCTATAGTCAACGACATTATCATGCCAATCATTGCATTTGCTGGTGGTTTCGAAAGCATAGAGTTGTTGAAATTAGGACCGTTTACTTATGGTAAACTAATCGCCGCTTCAATGAATTTCTTAATCGTAGCCTTTATCTTATTCTTGATCATTAAAGCGATGAACAAGGCTAAAGAAATCAAAGGTTAAAAACATACTAACCAAAATGCCAGACCGACCAGGTCTGGCATTTTTTTTGCCCAACAGTTAAAGCCATTTTAATTAGGAGTTAAAGCAGGCTTTATAAAAATCACAAATCAACATACAATGACAAAAAAAATTATTACAGGACTCGTCCTATTGCTCGCAGCGTTCAATGCGAATGCACAAGAAGAAGATGTTAAAAAAGTAGCTGCCGCTGGTACTGCATTAAAAGCCAATACCGATACGGGTTGGATCAAAGGAGGCTTCTTTAGTACTAATATATCAAATACTACTTTCTCGAATTGGGCTTCGGGTGGTACCAATAACACCGCCCTAATCGCCAACTCAAGTTTGTTTGCCATTTACCATTCTAAAGACATGAAGAATATGTGGGAGCATTATTTGGATTTGGCCTATGGCGTTATTCGCAATGGTGAAGGCAAAATAAGAGATGTAAACAGTCCTTATTTTGGCAAAACCAATCCATTTGTTAAGAATGAAGATAAATTGGTTTTCACCAGTAAATACGGTCGAAAAATAAACGCTAAACTTAACCTTTCAGGCTTGTTCAGTTTGAACACACAAATGTTCCAAGGTTGGGCCAAGGAAGATATCTTTAGAGAGAACAACCACGTGTCAAATTTTCTCGCCCAAGGATTTGGATACTTATCCGTTGGTATCGATTATAAACCAAAGTCATGGTTGTCGGTATACGTATCGCCCATCACCGCAAAATATACCATCGTGCGAGAGCAAAGATTAGCCGATTTAGGAGTCTTCGGTGTTAAACCTGCGGTGTATGATTATTCTGATACAGTAGGAGGCAAGGCGCCTAAGAAAATAAAAAATGGAGAAACCTTAAGACAGGAATTAGGGTGGTATGCCAATATATTTTTGAAAAAAGATTTGGCGAAAAACATCAATTTGCAATCGCGTTTAGAGTTATTCAATAATTATCAAAATTTCGGACAAAACATCGATGTTAACTGGCAAAACACCTTGAACATGAAAATCAACAAATTCATAACCGTGAGTTTAATCAACCAATTGATTTACGACTATGATGTAGACACCAATCCTAGTAAGGAAGGCAAACAAATTAGTATTCAATTAAAGAACTTTTTTGGCATAGGGTTCTCGGCCAAGTTTGGCGATAAACTATAATTGCGATTTTAGTAATACCTTTGAAGGTGTATTCCAGCCATGGGATGCGCTTTTTTTATGCTCAGCTACGAAGTATCCTCAAGCAATCCAGATGACAGAATTATGCAGAAAGCAGCCGATTTACTATTGGCAGGAGAAATCATAGTTTGTCCAACCGATACTTTTTACGCTTTTGTTTGTGCCCTCTCCAATAAATCGGGCATAGAGGCCATTTGTAAATTGGTAGGCAAACGCCCAGAGCGCGCCAATCTTTCGATTATTTGTAGCGACTTAAAAAACATCAGCGACTATACCCTACAATTCAGTAAGAGCACTTACAAACTCATCAATAGAAATTTGCCAGGGCCGTTTACATTTATTTTGAAAGCCAATAACAAGGTGCCCAAATTGTTTTTGAACAACAGGAAAACCATTGGTATTAGGGTGCCCGACCATTTAGTGCCTCAAAAACTCGTGGAGCTCATTGGCGAACCCTTGGTGGCGGCTTCGGTCCATCACCCCGACGATTTAACAGAAATGCTGATCACCCCCGAGGTCATTGAAGCGGCCTATCAATACAAGGTAAAAATGATAGTGGATACGGGCGATAGTGGCACCATTGGTTCGGCTGTAATCGACTGCAGTGCCGATGAGCCAGAATTGATCAGAGAAGGGCCTGTGCCCATTCAGTAATACGTGTTTACAGCTTTCTTGACTGTAAATTTGTTGTAATCATCAAATTAATACTAAAGTTTAAATAAAATTGCTTAAAATTGCATTGGAATTATTGCTGATGAAAAAGCATAATTGATGATTTAATAACCCGAATGGCAAACGAAATATCTATTAAAGTGAATGTAGGTGACAGGATGTATCCTTTGCAGATCAATGCCTTCGAAGAAGAATATGTAAGAAAAGCTGTTAAGCTTTTAAATGAAAAGATGGCCTTTTTTAATAATAGTTTCTCAGCAAAAGACAAAGTGGATGGTCTTGCCATGGCCGCACTTGAATATGCCGTTGACGGACTAAAAAAGGAGACGGTGATGCAACAACCACAGGCTCCACCCCAAGATCTTTCATTGCTAGCGCATGAGTTAAGTGAAATTGAATCACTGCTTAAGTCCTAGTATTACTGCTATTAAATTTTTCAATTGTTTTTTGATGAGCAATGTTCTTTAAATAAATATAAGAATATATGACTGACATATTGATCATCGTAATTGGCCTTGTAGTAGGGCTAGCGATTGGGTTCTTTGCCGGAATGCCAATTGTGAAAAAACAAAACCAGGCACAAGCCAACTTGTTGTTGGAGGAAGCTAAAACAAAAGCTGAATCTATTAAACAAAGCAAGATGCTTGAATCTAAAGAGAAATACTTAACCCTTAAATCTGAATACGATAAGGACGTTCAAAGAAGAAATTCTGAATTGCAAAATTCTGAAATGAGAATCAAGCAAAAAGAACAATCGCTAGAGGATAAACTAAGAGGTGTTAAACAAAAAGAGACTGATCTCGACCGTTTGAAACAACAAGTGAGCAGTCACCAACAAGCCTTAGAAAAGAAAGACCAAGACATTGAGCAAGTAAGACAACAACAAATTAAAATGTTGGAAAAAGTTGCGAATCTTTCTGCCGAAGAAGCCAAAGCACAAATGATTGAAGCCGTAAAAGCAGATGCTCACACAGAAGCCATCAGCCAATCTAAAATCATTATTGAAGAGGCCAAATTAAATGCAACCCGCGATGCTAAACGTGTGGTATTGCAAACCATTCAAAGAACTGCAGCAGAAACTGCAATTGAAAATACTGTGACTGTATTTAACCTCGATAACGATGATGTTAAAGGTCGTATCATTGGTCGCGAAGGTAGAAACATTCGCGCATTAGAAGCAGCCACAGGTATCGAAATTATTGTGGATGATACCCCAGAAGCCATTGTGTTATCTGGCTTTGATCCAGTAAGACGTGAGATTGCCCGTTTGTCATTACACCGCTTGGTGGCCGATGGTAGAATACACCCTGCACGTATCGAAGAGGTTGTAGAAAAAACCAAAAAGGATTTAGAACAAGAGATCATTGAAATAGGACAAAGAACAGTCATCGATTTAGGCATTACAGGTTTACACCCTGAGTTGATTCGTATCGTTGGTAGAATGCGCTACCGTTCATCTTATGGTCAGAATTTATTGAAACACAGTCGCGAGGTAGCCAACCTATGTGCTACCATGGCGAGCGAGTTTGGCTTAAATGCTAAATTAGCGAAGCGCGCTGGTTTATTACACGATATTGGTAAAGTGCCCGAAGATGATGCTGAAACACCGCACGCTTTGTTAGGGATGAAATGGGCCGAGAAATATGGCGAACATCCAGAGGTTGTAAATGCCATTGGTGCCCACCACGATGAAATTGAAATGACCAGTATGTTGTCGCCTATCATTCAAGCTTGCGATGCCATCAGTGGTTCTCGCCCTGGTGCTAGAAGAGAAGATACCGAGCAATACATTAAGCGTTTGAAAGACTTAGAAGGCCTGGCCATGAGTTTCAAAGGGGTAGATAAAGCCTTTGCAATTCAAGCCGGTAGAGAGTTACGTGTAATGGTAGATAGCGATAAAGCAACCGATGCAGAAGCAGACAACCTAAGCTTTGAAATTTCACAACGCATTATGAAAGAAATGATTTACCCTGGTCAGATTAAGATCACCGTCATTCGTGAGAAACGCGCGGTTAATTTCGCCAAGTAAATAAACAATATTAATAATAAAAAAGCCCCAATTGTTTGGGGCTTTTTTTATGCTATATTTAAAAGAAGGTATAGGTGAAACCCATGTTTACCGTTAATGGAAATTGGTAGCTGGAATTGATATCTGTTAGGCGCTTGTCGCCCGAGTTTTTAGAAACGGTACTCACAGCAGGCATGCTTGCTGTTAAGTTATAATTGAAGTGTGGATTAAAGAACTTAAAAACACTGAGACGCGGTGTTAATTGAGTTTGGCATTGGTCGTATTTTGAATGGTCTAGATTGCTAACCCTGCTGCCATATAAAGAATAGTTATATGTGGTGGTTAGGTTTAATTCTACTTGTATGTAGGTTCTTGTATTAGGTTGATAAAGGTAGCCATAGTCTAAAGTTATGGCTGAATTAAGTCTATCTGGTTTGTTCTTATTATCTGTTGATGACTGATTATCTGATGAGTAACTATACTGCTGGGTTGTGAAATTATAACCACTGCTAGCCTTTGCATGAAAACTGCGTTGTACTTTTAATCCCAATTGTTTCGACCAAGCATAATTAAAACTAAGGCCAGTATATAAATAATTAGATTGATAGCGGCTGGTATTAATAGAAGACGTATCAGATGCTTTTGAACGATAAATAGAGAAAACTGAGTTGCCAGTAAAATCACCAAGAACCGACCATCTGCTGCCACTCATGCGCTGAAAACTAGTGGCGTACAACCAATTGTCGTTAATGGTTGTAAAGTATTTTATAGCACTTGTCGGTGCTATGCCATTATTTGTTAAAGTGCTATCCAGCAAGGTTAACTGATCGATTAATCGGTACCTGAAATCCATAAAACGCGTGTTGTTGATTTTGGTAACGCCTTTGGCAATATTTTCAATTTGTTCTGTGGTATAGTTGCCTATGCCTGCTTTTCTTTTTAAATCTTGTAACAAAAAAATGGTGGTTACTGCATCCGAAACATATTCCAATCGGCCCTTGCCAACGCCAATATTTAAATTGAAACTGCCGCTATTGTAATTGTTTCTGCTATTCCTATAATAGAAGGGTTGTTGATCGACCATGGAATTGTAGTAATAGGTGTTTGTATTTATACCATAATTGAGTTCTGTAAACTTTCTGCTATTGTAATATCGGTTGTTCACATTGTATTGCAAATTCAAATTGCCGCCTTTAAAATTGTTTCGAATTTCGTTTGTCGAAGAAAATCCAGATGAAAAATTTAGACTCTGATTGTGTTGCAAGTCTTCCGTATTAATAATTCTGTAAAAATTAAAAGGCAAACCAATACTTAAATTTAAAGTGTTCTTATCTGTTTTATAATGTGTCGTTGGCGAATTGTTTATTTTATCGATATACATTTGACGGTTCATTTGATAGTCATTGTTTCCAGTAAAATTAAAATTGAATTGAGCCGATTGGTAGCGTTGAAAACGGTATTTATATTTGTTCAAGTCAAATTCTTGCGCTTGTGAAAATAGAGGGACATAAAGGGAAATTAAGAAAAGTATTTTTTTCATTGGATGGGAAGTTAATAAATTCATTAACGTCAATTTAGGGAATAAATTGCAGCATTTATATTTTCCCTAAGCTGCGATTCAGATTTAACTTCAAATACACCGAATAACTGTATTGAAATGCCTTGTATTCAAAATCATAAAAAGGCTCGAAACGCAAATCCAACATTAGGTTATTATACACTTTTTGGGTGAATAATAAGCGTGAGAAAGCCATGTGTCTTACCCTTCGGTATTCGTAGGGGTTATAGAAATTATAATTGTTAAACAACTGCGCACCTATAGGCGATTGCCACTCTCTTCCTGCCCAGTAATTAAACATTAATTCTACATTTTTTCTTTTTATAGCCAAGGTATGCCAACTGGCAAATCCATTCTTATAAGGTTGGGTAATGCTTGGAGAAAAATCCGAAGCGTGAAGCCAATAATGCTCTGTGCGCAAGGAATAGATAGAATTGGCAGTGTATTTTAATTTTAAACCAACTGCCGTATTTACTCTTGAAAAAATGGGCACAGAACCCAAATTGATTTGACCACCACGGTGGGCCAAAGTGCCCTGCAATGGAAATACCAATCGCCATTTTTTTGTTTCCTTTAATTGTTTATCCCACACAAACCCCGTGTTGAATTGCTCTTGGTTAGTGGCTCCTCTGTAGGTAGGTGTAACCCATACCAACCAATTGGTGAAATAATCGCCCTTGTTTTTGTAGACACTTTGAATACCATTCTCAATGCGATTGGTTATGGCCCGGTCGATGTTAAACATGGGTTCAATCAACCCAAAATTGGTAGTGCCTTGCAACATACCAAAATTATGGCGCCAATGGTGTTTGAAAATGGTAAGACTAAAAACAGGTGCTATACTTTGCAAACGGTTACTGCCAAAATCTTGTTTGATTTGTAGACCCCCTTTTAATAAAACATTTTTGTATGGCTGATAGGAAAGGTGCATCTGAAGCATGGCGCCAAAGTAGGTTTGACCAGTTTCTATAATGTCGAAATATTCGGTGTTGCGCAAATAGTTAATCGATTCAAAATGCAAACGCACCGTTTGTGTATCGTTCGGAATCAGCGAATCGTTTTGCTCGAATATTTGGTTGTTGAGTTGTGCCTCTGCTTTCTGCGCTGTTAGAAGCGTTAAGCAAATGAATGAAAAAATTTTGAATACCTTGTAGCCCATGGATTTTTTTCAAAAATAAGGTTTTGGAATGATTATTGAATTTATCACAATAAAATACATATGAATTATCAATCACCTATTTTTAAATCAGTCTTTTTTTTAGGCGTTGTATCTGTTGTTTTGGCCCTCTATGGCTTTACATCTGCCAACGATTTAACCCAAACGCCAAACGAGGAATTTGTCTATAGAAAATATACTGTCTCGGCTTTTACATTCAACGAAAAATTGAATTTTAGAATCCACTATGGTATCATCAATGCCGCCACTGTTACCATGGAGGTTGGTGCTGCATTAGAAGAGCAATACGAACGCAAATGTTACCATATAAAAGCAGAAGGCAAAACCTTAAAGTCTTTCGACTGGGCGTATAAAGTGCGCGACCGTTTTGATACTTATATTGATGCCGAAGCAGTAGCACCTATTAAGTTCACTAAAAGTGTACAAGAAGATAATTATTTGGACAACGATTTGGTGGCCTTTAAACACGGCAAGAAAAAATTGTATGGCGCAAAAGGTGTACTCGATATGCCGCAGTATACCCAAGATGTTATTTCAGCAGTTTATTACATCCGCAACATGGATTTTAGCAATGCCAAAAAGGGCGACAAGTATCCACTCGATGTTTATTTGGATAACAAAATTTACAACCTCGGTTTTAAGTTCGATGGCAAAGAAACCATTAAGACCGACATTGGTACTGTTCGCTGCTTGAAGTTCGTACCTACTTTAGTAGTTGATCGTGTGTTCAAAGACAAAGACGACATGACCATTTGGGTAAGTGATGATGAAAACAAAATACCGGTGCGTGTAAAAGCCGATATCGCAGTGGGTTCAATTAAAGTCGATATTACTGGTTACAGTGGCTTGAAAAACGAATTCAAAGCCCTGCAAAAAAAGTAATATTATTTAGGAGCCACATTAATACTTAAACCAATTTGCAAGTTAGCATTGGTATGCGAAAATTGGGGTGAATTCGAATCCATAACACCAAGACCAGCGGAAGAAATATTCCAATATTTTTTCGAAAAATCAACCAAGTATCTTCCACGTGCAAAAAAACCAAAGGTGTGTGAAAGTGCAACCCTTAAATCAATGCCAACACCTGCAGAAACTGCATCGTTGGTAAATTGGTATTTTTTAATTGGGGAGAACCCATTTACAGCTACCATTTTAGCTGAATCATCTTCCACTAACAAAGCCATTCTGCTGTATGCAACAATGCCATAGATGCCAATAGCAGCGCGGTTGCCAATATGCGGTTGATAGCCGTAACCTTCCATTAAGTCGAAACCACTTAAGGTGTAATGCAGATTATTAATGTTAATTTTCTGGGTTAAATGTTGGTCGTAACGCCCTATGTTGTAATTGCCAAAATCAGTATAAGTGTACCCAAAGCTAATAGATTGTACCATGCTTTTAAATCCATTGCCACCCAACTGTAAACCGCGGTTTAATTGGTCGAAATTGTAAAACGACTTGCCATAAGCGAAGTCTAATAAAGTGGCCCATTCAAAAATATCTTCATCATAGGCATCATCGCCATAGCGGTTGCCTTTCGTTTTATTACAAGGGTTGTTGTAAAGTATAAATGGAAAATGTTTACTAAGTGCTGAATCTGTTGAGGGTACTTTAATCAAAGTGTTGGTGTTTGAACACTGCGAGGGCATGTGTTTTAAAAGTTCCACTTCAAAATATTCATAAGATGACAAACGGTTCCTTTCTGTATTGTAAAAAATGCCGATGTTCAAGGTTTTGCCTTTGGCTGAACCCTCGTGAAGGCGCAAGGCTGTTGAGTTGATATTGGACCATTTGCAATTGTAGTCGACATCAAATCCAGTATGGCATCTTCCAAATTGGCCATAGAATTTGCCTTCAGGGTATTGTTGTAGAAGGGCTGTTACATTCTCATAAATTTTTCTTTCTCTATAAATGCTTTGGTGTGGCATTCGATAATACTCTTGCCATTTGCGCAATTCAACCAAACTCTGCATGACTTTATCAAAAACTGTGAAATTACTATCCAAATAATTTTTGTAGTCGGATTTGTTCTGCGCATAATTGGATAAGATGGTATCGATGGTCGGCTGGTCCCTGAAATGGCTAGTGCCATAGTATCGATCGTAATCCTCACCCTCTCGGTCCATTTCAGAGTAATATTTGTTTGTGGCGTAGTATGCAAACGATTTTATAACTTCTATTTGAAACTCAAGTACCTTTGGTACGGGAACAGAATCAGGAGGCAATAATTTATCTAATAGTATGGGGCCATCATCCGTAAAGCGTTCAATATCTACCCCATGGACTTGTATTCTTTTTTCAATTGGCAATGACATATTGTATGTCCTTAAAGCCTGATAAAATGCCATATAGTTATAGGCAGTGGTGCGCCTTAAGCTATAATAGTAACTTGTATCATTGTTGATATAGGCATTTAAAATATAACCACGCGAGAAACCGAGTTCAATAATGAAATGTTGCAAGCCAACTTGGTTGTTCAAGTAACGCAGCATTTCCAATTCAATGTTGCAGTTTTCTTTTGCATAGGTATGGTTTTCGCCTGTAAAAAACACCGAGTAGTTTTTGGCGATGCTATCCAATTGGGTTAAACCACTAAATGGTAGGTCGCTGATATACTTTTCAGTTTGTGCATTTAAAAGAAAAGTAAGGCTAAATAAAAGTGCGGTGATAGTTGCTTTCATGATACTTAAATGCAAAGTAAGGGGAAATATTGTCCAATCTTATGAAGTCAAATAAGAAATTGTCCTTGCCAATGCTAATGGCTTGTTTGCCAAATTTTTGATGAAAGGGTATGGCCTAAATTATTTTCTCTCAGGTGATGCGATTTGCGATAGGTATAACAAAATTATATGTTTATTTTTGCACCTTTATGTCGAAAGTTAGAGTAAGATTTGCCCCTAGTCCTACAGGACCCCTGCACATTGGTGGCGTGCGCACAGCCTTGTTTAATTATTTATATGCCAAACAACAAGGTGGCACCATGATATTGAGAATTGAGGATACCGATCAGGGTCGCTTTGTGCCAGGAGCAGAAGATTATATTGTAGAGGCTTTGAAATGGGTAGGCATTGGTTTCGATGAAGGCACCCATGTGGGTGGTCCTTATGCGCCTTACCGCCAAAGCGATCGCAAAGCCATGTACCGTCAATATGCCGATCAATTATTGACAAGCGGTAACGCCTATTACGCTTTTGATACCACAGAAGATTTAGATGCCATGCGCGAAAAATTAAAAGCAGGTGGTATGGCACCGCAATATGATGCAGTGAGCAGAATGAGTATGAAAAATTCTTTGACACTTTCTGAAGATGATGTAAAACAAAAATTAGAAGCTGGCGAACCTTATGTCATTCGTATCAAATTACCGCGCAAAGAAGAAGTGCGTTTTCACGATTTAATCCGAGGTTGGGTAGTGGTGCAAACGTCTGCTATGGATGATAAAGTGTTATTCAAAAGTGATGGCATGCCAACGTATCATTTGGCCAATGTGGTGGATGATTATACGATGAAAATAACACACGTGATAAGAGGCGAGGAGTGGTTGCCATCGGCACCATTGCACGTCATGTTGTACAGATATTTTGGATGGGAAGATGTGATGCCACAATTTGCACACTTGCCTTTGATACTAAAGCCAGATGGCAATGGAAAATTAAGTAAACGCGATGGCGACCGTTTAGGATTTCCTGTATTTCCTTTGCAATGGCAAGATCCTGCTACTGGCGAAATTAGCAGTGGTTATAGAGAACGTGGTTATGAGCCTGAAGGTGTTATGAACATGCTGGCCTTATTGGGTTGGCATACATCTGATAACCGTGAAATATTTTCTGAGAAAGAATTAATTGAATTGTTCTCGCTCGAAAAAATCAGTAAGAATGGTGCGAAGTTTGATCCGGAGAAAGCCAAATGGTTTAACCACCAACAATTGATGTTAAAACCAAATGCTGAAATTGCGGCCAGTATTATGCCAGAAGCGGTTTCAAAAGGGTATAACACAACTCTAGATTATCTAGAGAAAGTAGTAGGCTTAATCAAAGAAAAAGTAACCTTTAAAAGTGAAATTATTGACAAGTCGGCTTATTTCTTTGAAGCCCCTCAACAATATGATGCCCAAGTAAGCGCTAAGAAATGGACTGCTCAAGCAGTGCAATACCTTACTGCATTTGCACAAGCATTAGAACAAAATAAAGCGGCCAATGCGGTAGAAATCGAAGCCTTGTTTAAAAGCACAGGCGAATCAACGGGCATTGGTGCCGGTAGTGCTATGCAACCTTTGCGCTTAGCATTAAGCGGTGAGGGTGGTGGTCCTCCGATTTTCGAAATGTTGCATTTAATTGGTGTCGAAGAAAGTATCGCACGTATTAATACAGCCATTCAACAAATTGCACTTACTGCCTAATCAACGATAATTGTAAAATGAAAACCTTGAAATTTTTCGGAACGGTATTTATAATGGTGCTCGCAACGGGTTGCCGATTAAGTACTTTTACGGCTCAGCCAGGTTCGCCCCGCGCAGCCTTTCCAATCGAAATGCAAGGTAATTATCAATCGGTAGATAAACACAAAGGCGGCAACGATACATTTACTTTAAATATTGCAGAAACCACCACCATTTCGAATGATAAAATGTTTGGTAAACTTTTGCAATTATCAGATACTACAACCTTAACCCATTTAGGTGATTTTTATTTTTTCAATATCAGGCACAACGAGAATGGTGTTATCACTTGGTGGACTTTTCCAATTTTAGTAAAACAAGATGCCTTGTATATTTTTAGTTTATCGCAAGGTAAACAACAAAAGAAAATGGAACAATACATTAAGGCCACTGGGAAAACGAGTGGTGAATATATAATGGACAATGAGCCATTTAAAAATTACTGTGAGAAACATTTAAAAAAACACAAAGCATTTAAACTTAAACGCATAAAATAATAATGTCAGAATTAAATAGACCCATTAGGGTGTTAATCGCAAAAGTTGGTCTCGATGGTCATGATAGAGGCGCCAAAGTTATAGCCACTGCCTTAAGAGACGCGGGTATGGAAGTGATTTATACAGGCCTTAGGCAAACCCCCGAAATGGTTGTGAATGCCGCGCTACAAGAAGATGTAGATGTTATAGGCATTAGCATTTTATCGGGCGCACACAACACCGTGTTTCCAAAAGTGATAGAAAAAATGAAAGAAAAACAACTCGAAAATGTGTTGTTAATTGGTGGCGGTATCATACCAGATGATGATATGTTAACACTCAATGCGCAAGGCGTTGCGAAGCTATTTCCTCCAGGAACCGATACCACTGATATTGTTACCTACATTGCGGAATGGGTAACAAAAAATAGGCAGTTTTAGGGAGTCGTTTGATTTGATGGGTTCGACGTGTTCATCATAACATCTCTTTCCAAGTACCTTTCACTAAGTTGTATTTTAAAGTTGATGGGAGGGCCGCCATCCAATAAGAACTTAGCTCGGTGGCAAAACTTGGTTGCATGTAACAATTCACAGTACACCCTTCGCATTTTTCGTGTTTGCCTTCTAGCTTAATTAAGGTCTGTACCTTTTTGCTGTTCCACAAATCGTATAATTGATTGTCGATGGGTAATTCCTCTATGCCCAAATGATAACAAGGTAACATCAATTTATTCTCAGGTGATATAACAATGGTGGTGCTAGCCGCATTACATACGGGCGACTCAATATGGTTGCCTCCATTCTTGCGCAATTCAATAAATCCTTTGTTGATGTATACCAATTTTTTCTTACCCCAATCAGCCAATTCATCCAATTGTTTGAGGGGGATTTCACCACCTACGCCATTATATTCGAATACGGGATTCAAAATCAACATCATTTTATTTGGTAAACTAAGTTGACTATATACGGTTTCAATTTCGTTCATGTTATTTTCAAATACGGTGAAAATAATATCAGGTTTTTCGCCAAGGGTTTTTGCTACTTCAATCGATTCCAAAAATTTGTCGAACAAGGCAACACCCCTGCTTTTATTATGGGTTTCGGCATCTGGCGAGTCCAAAGAAAAGTGCAACATGTCGACTAAGCCTTTGAGCTTGTGCGCCATTTTAGGATACAACAAAGCATTGGTAGTTACTGTTGTTATAAAGCCTAAATCTTTGGCTATTTTTAACAGCTCGGGTAGTTCTCTGTGCAACAATGGTTCGCCTCCAGTAAAGTCGATGACATTAACCCCCAAGCGTTTTAAATCTTTAAGATTTTGTAAAGCATTTTCAGTGTTAACATAAGGCGATGGTTTTTCCCAAATATCGCAGAAACTGCACTTGGCATTGCAGCGGTAGGTAACATAGTAATTGCACAAAACAGGATGGTGCACCAATTTTAGCAAGTCGTGTTTGCGCAAAAAATCAAGCATTAATAACCTCCTTCATATTTGCGAATGAACCATTCTGCTGTTAATAATAGCAATAGAAAAAAGAACACCCATTTTAAATTGATGAGCTCATCGGTCTTTTTTTCTGTATAAGAAACGGAAGTGATGGCGGTATTTTTTTTGATGTTCTGCAAGGCTGTTTCTAATTCTGTGGCTTTGTAAAATTGCCCATTGTTTTTATTCGCCATTTGGCGCAGTGTGCCAAAGTCGGCAGTGGTGTTTAATAATTCAGTTTGCAGTGGTGTAATTAAAATTTGACCACTCACTTTATCTGGCAAGCCATCGGCAGTAGCTTTGTATTGGTATATACCTGCAGGCATAGCACCAATATCCAATTGATAAGATTTGTTAAACGGACTAAAGGTATAGCGAAAAGTTTTGCCTTCGCGATTGCTAAGTTCAATTTTAACGTCAACTTGGTTGACTAATTCATAACTGCTATTGTAAAGCTCTGCAATAAATCGCACCGACTCATCTTCCTCATATACATTCTTTGAAGGATACACTCTGAACTTTCTCTTATCATCCTTCACTGCCAAATATTGTATGGTCTTGCTCACCAATTCATTGGTGGCTAAATGGTTTTCGTTGTTGTAATAATCGGCCATTCGCCATTTCCAAAAACCTTCTCCAAAAAGCAAAGCGGTTTTTTCGCCATTCTGATTCACCATGGCCCACAGTGGTAATTTAGTGCCTACGGCTCCTATTTTTTGATAGGCCAAAACTTCGGCATTGTCCGATGCGGCATAACTGCCATAAGGTACATCGAGCGGGGGTAACTCCGCCAAGGTTTCTTGGGTTTTGGTTTCCAATACAAAAGTGTTAAAATTGGTGTTGTATTGCGCTTGACTTTCGTTCATGCGCCCTTGGTTATTATAAATTTTAGCTACACCAGAAACGGTTGGCAATAAATCAATAGCACTTTGATTGCCGACGATGCACCAGATAGGGATTTTAGCTGTTCTTGCAGTATTGATGATGTAACTGGCATTGTTTGCTCGCGAAGGCAATTGGTGCATGATAATCACACTGTATTTAGAAATATCACTGAGCTTAACCTCCGCTACTGGTTCTGAAACCACTTCGTAATTCGTATTGGCTTTAATGGCTTCTTTCAAGGCGCCAATATCTGGATGTGGTCCGTTATAGGTTAATAATATTTTTTCTCTGCCATCTATCACTTCAATGAAAACATCCTTTCGGTTATTGATTTTAGATACCTCCCCATCAATGGTCGACATAGTGATGACTATATGCTTAGTCCCTGCTTGGTCGGCCGTGGCAGATAAACTTAAATGCTGAAAGAAATTGGCTTGGTTGAATGCAATGGTTTTTGATGTCAATGGTTTGCCATCGATTGTAACATTTAATTGCGAGCTATTATTGTTGCAGGCATAGGCTGCTAAATTAATATCAATCGGAAATTCATTGCCCAAGTAGGCAATCGCATTGACATTTACTTCTTTGACAATAATGTCTTTTTTAATGGTGGTATCGCCCATGCCGATGGCATACAATGCAGAGTGGTTATCGAATGTTTTATACAATGGGTTATTGCCCTTGTTGTATATGCCATCAGTAGCAAGCACTACAGCACCTATGTTTTGCTTAGCATAGGTGTTGTTAATGTAATCGAATACCTGACCGATATTACTTCTTTTTTCATTGAAATAAATACTATCTGTTGGGTTCAACTGACTGCCATAACGCAAGTATTGTACATCGTAATCGGAACCTAAAATTGATTTAGCACGCTGCCATGTTTTTAAAAATTCAGTGCGGTAAAAGGCCGAGTCTTTGTTCGATAAAATGGATTGTGAATTGTCCATGGCCATGATGACAATGGGCTTTTGCACCATGCTTACTTTTTGTACCAACAAAGGGGAGAGTAAGAAAAAACACAAAAAGCTTACAAGCAAGAACCGAAAAATTGCGCAGAGTTTATACCATAAGTTGTTCCATTTGGATTGGTAAAGCACAAAGGTATACAATGCGCCTGCTAATAAACACAAACCAATGAACCACCAAGGTGAAGAAATAAGCAATTGCATGAAAGGCAAATTTAAAGATTAATTCCTTAATTTATGCTATTTCAACTGCAAACCTTGCTTCAATTAGCTTTATGTCGAAACCTGTAAAGATATACAATGGGACGCAAACCTTGTGTTCGTATACCGATTTGCCGCCAACTAAAAGTTTGATTATTTTAATAAACAATGTTTATGATTTAATGACGGCAAAGTTTGTAAAGACCAAAGTTCGATTACAAATCTTGTAAGGATAGTTGCACTAGGTGTATTTGGCGAGTGTTCATAATAAACCGACCGCTTGGTATGTTTTTCCATTTTTTATAATATATTTGAATAGTACATTGTTGTTTTTTATATGAAAAGTTTTGTTTTAGTTGTTTTAATAATGGGGACAGGTTCTCTATTGGCCAATAAGAAACCCTTTGATTCGGGTAAGGTAAAGCGTTGTCATTTCAATGTCGAGCTTGGGCATTCAACCACTTTTTTCATGGATTATAAAAAATTCCCTTTGGGCTTCAAAGGCAATAGTCCACTCTTTGGCATAACTTTTTATAAGGTATCATGTATATTAAGAAACAATTGGGTGTTGTCTGCTGATTATAAAAATTACGCTGACATGAACTTTAAGAAACAAGATATTGGAGATATTGATTTCAGACATTACCACGCCTTCGATTTAGCATGTGGTTATCAATTTAGTTTTAAAGATAATAAGATTAGAATTCAACCTTATGGCGCCATTTCAGCACGACCAAGCGGAGGTGAACTCGTATTATTGGGTTCAATGAAGTATCAGGAGCCACCATTCAACAATTATAGATATTCTAGCATGGGTGTGGGTGCAGGGGTGAACAGTCAAGTGGTAATCAAGAAAAGATTCACAGTCGGTTTAGAAATACAATACAATTACTATTTTGAAAAAAACAAAATGGTTGGCCGGTCGAAAGCCTATGATAAATCTTTTGATAATACTTTTAAAGTCAACCGCCACATGGTAACCCCTAGTGTAAAGGTTGGTGTCTTGTTCTAAATAAGTGTTGCAAAAAGAAAACATACCGATAGGTATGTTTTCTACAAATGGCAAATTAAAATGGTTTCAAACTCCGTAGGAGTGACATCTTAGTAACCGTGGCTAAAGGCCACGGGACCAAGCGATGATACATCCCTAGTCCATATAAGGCTCCAGCATCACCGTCCAAGCATCGTGGTTGCGCGTGCCTGGTGCAGTCTCCGCCTGACCTTTCAGCGCTATGCCAGCATACTGCTCTATCTGCTCTATGGTAGTGCTATCTTGGGGTTCGTATAAGATAGTCAACTCGGTTGACTTGTTTAAAGCGTCCATCACTTCCTTCGAATCACATACCAAGCATTTGGCATGGGCCATCAAAGGCGTTAGTTCGGCTGTTTCGGTTTTTAATAAAATTGGTAAACCTAAATCTTGTATACTTACATCGCTATAATTAGAAGGGATTTGTATAGCATGCAAGGGAATGGCTTTCACAAAATCGGCTATCCATTCTTTGGGTTGATGTCCAAATTCGCCTACTACCAAAGGGCCATTGATCCACCCCGCAATTTCTTTTGCTTTGTTAGGTTCTATATAATCGGGCGATGAAGGATCGAAACAAAAGCCTATGAAATCGGCCCACATACCAGCGGCATAACGGGCATCGGATAAATTGGTAATGGCAGAAAATTTAAGTAAAAAAGGATAGTTCATGTTAATTGAATTTAATGGCTTTAACTGGGGCAATAGAATTGATCATTCTCACGGGTAATAACAGGGCAACCATACAAAGTGCAACAGTGCCAATATTAATAAGCAACACATACAGCCAATTGATTTGTATGGGCACAAAAGAAAGGTAATAGGTTTCGCGTGGTAGGGTTATTAACTTAAAGTGGTCTTGTAAATAACATGCACCCAATCCCAATATATTGCCGAAAATTAATCCTAAAATCAAAATGTAGAAGGCGTGGTTGAGGAACACGCGTTTGATTAAATTATTGCGACTCCCCAAAGCTTTCAATATGCCCACCATGTTGGTGCGTTCAATAATTAAAATCAACAAAGCCGTAATCATATTAATACAGGCTACTACAATCATTAAACCCAAAATAATGGTAATGTTTTGATCGAGGTAACCCAACCAATCGAAAATCTGTGGATTCATTTGCACCATGTTTTCTGCATTCAATACTTCGGGTGTTTGTCTGTTGATTTTTTTATTAGTGGCTAGCAGTTGTTTAAAGTCGTGGGTATTGATTTCATAATGCGTAATCATGGGTGCACGGGCTGCAAAGATGCGTTGCATTTCGCGCAGACTGCCGATCACATATACCATATCATTTTCTTCTAAGCCTGTTTCATAAATGCCTACAATTTTGCAAGGAATCACACGTACTGGATCGTTAATGAAAAATATTTTAACCGTCTTGCCCGTATCCACTTGCATTTTTTTAGCCAGTATTTGCGAAATCATAATCTCGCGTTTGGTAGTACTGTCTTTGGTGTTAGGTACTCGGCCTCTTAATAAATTCTTGTTAAAAAAAGTAAAATCATAACTGCCATCTACCCCCTTAAACACAATGCCTTCTAAATCTTCATTGGCTTTTAAGATGCCGGGTTTCGAAAGGATAGGGGCCACCGATTTAACATTCGGAATGGTTTTAATTTGTTTCACCATTTCCACCGAATCCTTAAAAAGCATATAATCAAAACTGCCAGTAGTGCCTGTAGCATGTATTTCAATATGACCGCCAAACCCAACCACCTTGTCGGTGATTTGTTGTTTGTAGCCAATCACAACGGCTGTGGCAATAATCATTACCGCTACACTTAAGCCCACGCCAAACCAAGCCAACTTAATAATAAAGGAGGTAAAAGATTTGAACTTTCCCAAGGCCAATCGGGTTGCTATGAACCTGCTTAATTGCACAGTGCAATTTTAATGAAAATACTCGGCCCTTAGAAAGGTTTTTAATAACAATTCGAGTAGAGCATGATTTATTTTCAATTTAAAATCAAAATTGAACTTTTTTTCACACATTCAAAAGTGATAAACATCTTGAAATAAAATCATTTTTATTCCATAAGTTTACCGCCATTATTAGCCTTATAGTAAAATGAAATCAGACATAGAAATTTCTAGAGACACCCAATTAAAACCCATCACACAAATAGCTGCTCAACTCGGCATACCCGAAGATGATGTGATGCAATACGGCAAATACAAAGCAAAAATAAACCTCAGCCAAATCAATGAAACGGCAGTACAGAAAAGTAATCTAATATTGGTTACTGCTATATCACCAACCAAAGCAGGGGTTGGTAAAACCGTTACCAGTGTGAGTCTCTCGTTAGGACTCAATAAAATTGGTAAAAAAAGTATCGTTGCTTTGCGTGAACCATCTTTAGGTCCTGTTTTTGGAATGAAAGGTGGAGCCGCTGGTGGTGGCTATGCGCAAGTGTTGCCAATGGAGGATATTAACCTGCATTTTACGGGCGATTTTCATGCCATAACAACTGCTAATAACACCATAGCTGCGCTGTTAGATAATTACCAATACAATAATATTAATTCTGATAAAGCACTTAAACAAATTGTTTGGAAACGCGTACTCGATGTGAATGATCGCTCGTTGCGTTATGTGAATACAGGTTTAGGCGGTCGATTAAATGGCTTGCCGCAAGAAACAGGCTTCGATATTACACCTGCTTCAGAAATCATGGCCATACTGTGTTTGGCTTCTGGTCTCGAAGATTTGAAAACAAGAATTAACCAAATTGTACTCGGTTATAAACTCGATAATAGTCTTTTTACAGTGCGCGATTTAGGTATTGCCGATGCCATCGTTATTCTATTAAAAGATGCACTTATGCCTAATCTGGTGCAAACTACCGAGAACACACCAGCCATTATTCATGGCGGTCCGTTTGCTAATATTGCGCATGGTTGTAATTCTGTTTTGGCCACAAAAATGGCTTTGTCATTGAGCGATTATGTAGTCACCGAAGCGGGCTTTGGCAGCGACTTAGGAGCCGAAAAATTCTTGGATATTAAATGCCGCATGGCAGGTTTACAGCCTAAGGCAACCGTATTGGTTGTAACAACTCAAGCTTTAAAAAACCATGCGAACTTAACCGATGATGAAGCGAAGAAACCAAATTTAGAAGTCTTGAAACAAGGCTTGCCTAACCTCGAAAGACACATCGAAAATTTGCAGTCGTTTGGACAGAGCATTATCGTATCACTCAATAAATTTTATTTTGATGTAGAAGAAGAAATTGCATTTTTGAAACAATGGTGCCGCGAAAAAAATACCACCTTTGCCATTAACGATGCTTTTGTCAATGGGGGAGAGGGTGCGAGCGATTTGGCAAGAGCAGTGGTGGAGGTGATAGAAAATAAACCATCAAAAGCCATTCAATACCAATACGAATTAAGTGATACTGTAACAGAAAAATTGCGCAAAGTAGCCACACAAATTTACAGAGCCAAAGACATTGAGTTGAGTAATAAAGCCAAAACCGCTTTAGCGAAAATTGAAAAAAACAATTGGGGTCATTTGCCCATTTGCATCGCCAAAACACAATATTCATTTACCGATAATCCTAAAATTGCAGGAGCACCATCAGGACATACCATCACGTTCGAAGACATTCTTATCAATGCCGGTGCAGGATTTATAGTAGCAGTAGCTGGTGATATTATGCGCATGCCTGGTTTGCCCAAAGTACCCGCAGCTTATGGCATGACGATTACAGATGGACTGATAGAGGGCTTGAGTTAAACTGTTTTTATTTGTTTTTATAAGCCAAACGCGTTTTGGCTTTTTCTAAAATGCGCTGCAAAATCAATTCGGATAAATTATCTGCGATGGTTTGTGTATCGCTCCCAAAAGCTTGTCGAGCCTTGCTTTCGGCAATATCAATTTTATAGAGCAATTGGTACAAAGCAGGCAGATTCGTTTCTAATAAATGTAAGACATGGGCCTGCAATTCCGCTTTGGCTTCTTCCCACTTTTTTTCAATAGCAGTGTATTGGGTTAATAAACTCCCCGCCTCCATTAACAAAGCATCTTCCATGTTTTTAATATTGAAACAAAGATAAGTCCGTTTACAATAACAAATAAAGACCTTTATCATATCCCATAACCAAATAGCGAATGCGAGCGCAGCGAGCAAAAAACCCTCATAGAAGCCTTCAACCTAGGGTCAACCAAAATGTTATCGAAGCCAAAAATGTAACTCCCTCTCCCATGGAGAGGGTTAGGGGTGAGGCTGGTGAGGCCAAGAGGGGTTAGGGGTGAGGCCAAGAGAGCCTAAAAAAACCTAAAACACAACCCAAACTCCACCGCACTACCTTTAATTGTAGTAGAAGTATTGGTTCCTACAGTAATTCCTTGTAATCCATCGGTTGCAGCAGTACCAGAATAGGTACTTAACATCCCCATCACGCCTAAACGTTTCCAGAAATAATAACGGGCTTTCAAGCCTAAGCGGGCAATACCACCTTTGGCATTGTAGTTATAACTTTGATCACCATCTTTACCATTAAAAGCAACACCAAAAGAACCCAATGAAGTATAGACGGATAAGTCAACTTTTTTTCTAGTGTAAAAGTGATAATTTAAATCAAAGGTAAATTCAGAAGTTTTAGCAGTGATAGTTTTGTTGTCACTTCTTTGGAATCCGTAAAATTTGCTTGGGTCAATGGTAAATAAATCATTGCCAGTGCTTAAGCCAATACCCCAACGGTTACTTAAGCCGAATTCAATAAACAAGGGATCGCGAATGCCATCCATATCAGAACCATAAAAAGCAGAAGCGCCTTTGTTTTCTGGTGTAGTTTGATTGGCAGAATGATTAGTTGTGCTGTAATTTGCAGCTGTAGTGCCCTCTGAAAGGCTTAACAACAAACAACCTTTTTTAAAGGCTTGTGCATTGGTGTTTGCAATATTGGTTAAAAATAAAAAAGAGAATACGCCAATAATAATTTTAATATTGTTTTTCATAATTCTTATACTTGATAAACAAATATAATGAAAATCTGAGAAATGCAAGTTTTAATGGCCTGCTTTTTTGATCGAAAATTAACTTTTATCCAAGTATGAACTCCATCAGCTTTTCTACAGAGGATAATTCAGCAGAGGCTTGGCGGTGAACGGTCATAGAAAAGGCATTGCTCTTCTGATTGAATTGGTGTTCTAAAATGAGATTGCCAAAATTACAAGGGTTGTTCTGATGAACCGCAGTTATAATGGGTTTTAAAAAATGGCGGTGTATGGTGAATCTTAATCCACTGTCAAACAGTTCCTGTCGCTCATCGCTAAGCGATAACGTGTAACCATGTTGGCATAATTTGGTTTGAAAATAGTCCATCAAAAAACCCATTTCCTGTTTGTTTAAAACACTAGGCTTCCATTTGATAACAGTGGTGTCTGCGTTTTTTTTGTAATCAAAATCGTCCGAACCTTTACCAAACACTTCATTGGCATAACTCCCGCTCATTATTTCAAGTACCTCGTTGACATTCATTTGTAGCCATTGTTGATAATGTTCAATAAATGAATCCGTACGAATTAATACCTTTGTATGCATAAATTATAAAGATGGACTGATAACCTTTAAACGTTGTTCTTACATTTATAGTATTTTTAAATTATAAAAAATTGTTGAATTAAATGAAAGTAACTTTTTGGGGTGCAGCGAGACAGGTAACGGGGAGTATGCATCTGCTAACCTTGGCCAATGGCTATAATATACTAATAGATTGTGGGTTAAATTATGAGAATAAAAAAACCTTTGATGAAGATAACCGAAACTTTCCTTTCTTTCCTGAAAGTTTAGATTTAGTAATTCTTACACATGCCCACATCGACCACTCAGGCAATTTACCCAACCTTTTAAAACAAGGCTACAACGGTCAGATTTTATGTACCGATGCCAGTGTTGAATTAACTAAAAATTTATTGCTCGATTCTTTGAATGTGCAACAAATTGAAAGTAATAAACGCAGTGGTATACGCAGAAAAAAAGGCAAGCAAGCCAAATTTTCTAGAGCTGAAGGGCAACGCGAAGCAGTAACTTTATACAATCGCAAACATGTCGAGATGGTATGCGATGCGATGGTGGGCATTGCTTTTAGAAAGCCTTTGGTGATCAATGAACATTTAACAATTGAGTTTTTTGAAGCAGGGCATATTTTAGGTGCAGCTTCTGTAAAAATGACGGTAACAGAAAATGGGGAACAAAAGATAATTGGCTTTACTGGCGACTTAGGGAATTACAATTCTAAGTTAGTAAAAGACCCGCAGCCCATGCCCGATATTCAATATTTGGTAAGCGAGAGTACTTATGGTGGTCGCTTGCATACCGATGTGGCCGAGGCCGAATCTTTGTTGCTCGAATACGTTAACAATACCTGTGTAAAATTCAATGGTAAATTGGTGATACCTGCCTTTAGTGTGGGTAGAACTCAAGCCATTATTTTTGCCTTGCACCAATTGCAAGTCAAAGGCTTATTGCCTAACATAAAAATATATTCTGATAGTCCGTTGGCCATTCGAACTACTAAATTATATGATCTACATTTAAGCAGTTTGAATGATGAAGCACAAGCATTCTATAAGCAACACGGACATTTGTTTGCCTTCCCTCAATTAACGACTATCGAAGACAGCAAAGAGAGTGAATTCATCAGTATGTCGCCCGAGCCATGTGTGATTATTTCGGCAGCTGGTATGGTCGAAGGTGGAAGAATTCAAGAGCATGTCAGAAACAATATTAGCAACCCATATAGCACCATATTAATTGCGGGTTTTTGTGCCCCAGGTACCTTAGGTGCCGAGTTGCTAATCGGTCGTCCAACAGTAAATATCAACAAGCGCGAACGTCAGGTATATGCGAAGATAGCGCGTACTGATGCCTTTAGTGCCCACCCCGATCAGAATGGTTTAATGCGTTACTTCGAATCGGTGAACTACAAAAGTTTAAAGAAAATATTTTTAGTACATGGCGATGAAAGCAGCATGGCCAAATTCAAAGACCTCCTCAATCTACCAACAGTAGAAATGCCAATGGAAGGCCAATCATTCGAGTTGTAAGGGAATACTTTGCCACACCGCGAAGCAGCTACGAAGTAATAAGTTAGATAAGTTTTTTATTTTGATTTGTGCTTCTAATGATGGTCATTACTTAACATAAGCTTTGTTTTTTGATCCGTGCTTTTTTAGTGAACATAAGTTTTTTTTACTTCGTAAAAAAATTGGAAGGAACCATAAGCATCATAATCTATTTTTACAATGTAAAAAATCGTTCATATTGATTTTTGAATAAATTTATAATGCATCTATGCTGCCGCGATTTTGTTTAAGGGGTAGTAATTTTTATTCCTACAAATATTGTTAGCTCCAATTGTTAAACTTCCCCCTTTTTTTGCATGGCAAAAAAAACTTATGTTCACTTGGCTATTGTAGAGCAAAAGCCCCAGATATCGAATTAACTAAAATTGTTTTTAGAATAACAGGCTAAAAAGCATTACTTATGTAACTTATGTGGTAAAGAAGCAAGATTTATCGCCTATAAATTTATTTTCGAATGAGATATGACCCTAAAAAAGTAATGGCCAATACCATCGCATACAGAGGAAGGAAATCGAAGTAGAATTTAAATAAATAAAGTACCCAAATAAAAATCAGTAAAGGCAAACTGCAAAAGATAATTTTTGTGTTTTTTGATTTTGTCTTATAAAGGCCATATACTAAAAAGTGTGACGATAATCCACCAAATCCAATCCCAATCCCTTCATAAGCACCAGGCCAATGGAGTATTTTAAAGATGACTCCTACTAAAGCAATGAAGCCATAAACAAACCATCCAATTTTAAATATTGGACCATTTTTATTTGGAGAATACTTTCTTTGATCGTCAATTATTTCATCCATAAATTTGAACGTGCAATATAGTCGGAGTATTCCTTCAATCAAAATCTTCTGATTTAATTTAAACCCATCAATAATTGAGCTACTCATTTTTTGCATGGCAAAAAATACTTATGTTCACTTGGCTATTGTAGAGCAAAAGCCCCAGATATCGAATTAACTGAAATCATTTTTAGAATAACAGGCTAAAAAAGATAACTTATCTAACTTATGTGGTTAAATTACCCACGGTATATTTGCATCACCCGCTTAGAGATTCCCGCCTCGTCAAACCGTTTCAAGTGCTCCCCATACGCTATCTTTTTTTGTCCCTTCTCCACCAATTCTTGCAACGCCACAACCATGCTCGCTTCATTGTTTGTGTCGAAATATAAAGCACCCTCAGGTGCTATTTCTTTAAATACTGCTATGTTGTTCACCGCCATGGGTAAACCCGCATAAGTGGCTTCTATCAATGGAATACCAAAGCCTTCTATCATACTTGGATACACAAAACCTTGCGCGCCTCGGTATAACAATGGCAATTCTTCTGCCGAAATATCGTCAACTAAGTTGACTAGTTTTTCGATGCCCAAACTTTTTATCAATGCCACACAAGCCTCATAGGTTTCACCTTTTCTGCCGGCTAAAACCAGTTGTATGTTTTTGTTTTTTAATGCTGCAAAAGCTTTGATCAATGGCAAATGGTTTTTACGCGTTTGAAAACTGCTGACATAAAGTAGGTAGGGTTCTTTTAAACCTTTGGTTGTTTTAAAGTCTTCAACCGCATCAGTAGGGTAGTGCAATTGGTGCAAAGGTCCGCACGATTGGTAAACAACTTCTATCCTTTTGGCTTCAGCGTTGTAATACTTTATTAAGTCATTGGCTGTGGCCTGACTGGTAGCAATAATGGTATCGGCAATTTTAACAGCATGCCTTGTTTTGATATCGTAAATGGTGCGGTCCATCCATTTATAATGACTAGGAAATGGTTTAAAGATAACATCGTGAATGGTCACTATTTTTTTAAGTGAATTCGGATAATTTCCAAAAGGCAATTCATTGCTTAGTCCATGAAATACATCGAGGCCAATAGTCGCAATATCTTTAATGATGCCTTTTTCTCTCCACAAAAATCCGTTGCCACTTGGCTTTACAATTTGTGCGTTTTCTGGATGGTTATAGATGTTCGGGCGCTTGTCAAATAAATAATAGGCGTGTTCAGGAAAATGTTTGCAAAGCTCGTTCACCAATACACGGCTGTAGTTGCCTAAGCCTGTATTGTTGTGAAAATACCGTTTTGCATCAAATCCTATTTTCATTCAATTATTATACTGCCACATTGTGCTCTCTTAAAGCATCGTTCAATGATGTTTTAAGATCGGTACTCGGTTTTCTTTTGCCTATAATAATGGCGCATGGCACATGGTATTTGCCCGCAGGGAAATCTTTTTCGTAACTACCAGGTATCACTACACTTCTTTCAGGTACATGCCCTTTATAGGTAATAGGTTCTGGTCCTGTTACATCAATAATTTTAGTGGATTGGGTAATGGTAACACCAGCACCTAATACGGCTTCTTTGCCTATATGTGCACCTTCTACTACAATGCAACGCGATCCTATAAAGCAATCATCTTCTATAATCACTGGAGCGGCTTGCACAGGTTCTAAAACACCACCAATACCAACCCCGCCACTTAAATGGACATTCTTGCCTATTTGGGCACAACTACCTACAGTCGCCCATGTATCCACCATGGTGCCGCTGTCTACAAAAGCACCGATGTTTACAAAACTTGGCATTAAAATAACACCCTTATTAATAAAGGCGCCATAGCGCGCTACCGAACCCATCACGGCTCTAACCCCTTGACCAGCTAAATCGCTTTTCAAAGGAATCTTGTCATAAATTTCATAAGGACCCATGGTATGCGTTTCCATGGTTTGAATTGGAAAATACAAAATCACACCTTTCTTCACCCATTCATTCACCTTCCATCCATCAGCAGTTGGCTCGGCCACACGAATGTGACCTTTGTCCAAACTTTCAATTAATGATTTGATGGCTTTTTGAGTCTCCGCTTCTTTTACCAATTCGCGGTTGTCCCAAGCGTTCTCAATGATGGTTTGTAAATTTTGTAAGTCTGTCATTTGTCCTCTTTTTATTAATGCAAAGCAAATCAAAATATTTCAATCGAAGGCAAGTTTTATAAAAAAGAAATCGATAATCCTTCAACAAACACTTATCTCAATAATGTAAAGGTACCCGAAAAATATTTGGCATCCATGTTAAGACTGTCTCGGCACTCTATGGTATAGACATACACGTCTTGTGGGCAGTTCTGATGCTTATACATACCATCCCAGCCAATT
>CAJBKH010000026.1 GCA_903953615.1 uncultured Bacteroidota bacterium | reverse complement strand
CATTTTTTTACTGGACTTATTCTTTTTTGGATAGCGCCTTGTATTGCCATGGTCATTGTGTGGAATGAATTGGCTGGTGGCAATAGAGAGTATATTGCCGGATTAATTGGTTTAAATAGCGTTTTGCAAGTTTTACTTTACTCGGGTTATGCCTATTTCTATTTAACCGTTATGCCCCAACTTTTTGGCATGAAAGGGTTTGAAATTTCAATTACCATTGCACAAATATCACAATCTGTTTTTATTTATTTGGGCATTCCTTTTTTAGCCGGTATTATTAGTCGCTATGCATTGATTAGAATAAAGGGTGAGGAATGGTATCAGAAAATATTTATTCCTGCTATTTCACCCATCACATTGATAGCATTGTTATTCACCATTATTGTAATGTTTAGTTTAAAAGGGCAGCTGATTGTTCAAATTCCGTTTGATGTTGTAAGGGTGGCCATTCCTTTGGTCATTTATTTTGCAGTGATGTTTGTGGTAACCTTTATTATCTCAAGAAAATTAGGGGCCGATTATTCTACCAATGTAGCCTTATCGTTTACGGCTACAGGCAATAATTTTGAGCTAGCCATAGCAGTAGCCATAGGTATTTTTGGAATCAACAGTGGTGAAGCCTTTGCAGGTGTTATTGGTCCGTTGGTAGAGGTGCCTGCTTTAATTGGATTAGTGAATGTTGCTTTTTGGTTCAGAAGAAAATACTATAAAACACAAAATTAGAGCGTAATACAAGTAACCAACAATATGACAAGAATAGCTTTATTTAGCGATGTACACGCGAATCTTCCCGCACTTGAGGCAATGTTTCAGAATATGGAAATTACGAAGCCAGATGCCATCTATTGCCTTGGCGATTTGGTGGGGTACAATATTTGGCCCAACGAGGTGATTAATGAAATTAGAAAAAGAGGCATACCGACCATTGCAGGAAACTATGATTTTGGTGTCGGCAGAAATTCGGATGATTGTGGCTGTGCCTATAAGACCGAAGAGGACAAAGCCATGGGTGCACAATCAATTGCCTTAAGTAATCAATTAATAAATGATCAGGAACGCGCCTATTTAAGAACCTTGCCTGCCCATTTGCAATTGGAATATCAACTCAATGATGATCAGTTGTTTTTATTGATGGTGCATGGGAGTCCACGAAAAATAAACGAGTATTTATTCGAAGACAGGGAAGAGAAAAGTATGTTGCGTATCATGGAAACGGTTAAAGCAGATATCATGTTTTGTGGTCATACCCATCAACCTTACCACCGCATTTTTGAATATGATTTAGATGGAAAAAAAGCCTTCAGACATGCTATCAATATTGGTTCAGTAGGTAAGCCGAAAGATGGCGATACGCGAGGTTGTTATGTGCTTTTAACCATTAAAGAAAACAGTAATAAATTTGAAAGAGAAAGTATACAAATTGAATTTATAAGATTCGAATATGACATAGAAAAAGCAGCGAAGGCTGTGGAAGATAGTCCACTGCCAAATGCCTATGCTGAGATGTTAAGAAAAGCGTATTAAAAAAATTATATGAATAAGGTAGAAAGAAAAGACCATTGGGAGAACATCTATAAAACCAAAGGTCATCAAGAAGTGAGTTGGTATCAAAATGTACCTTCTACATCTTTAGCGTTTTTTAAGGAATTTGCAGTGCCCTTAGATGCCAAGATTATTGATATTGGCGGTGGTGATAGTTTTTTGGTTGACCATCTATTGGAAATGGGTTACCAACATATATCTGTTTTAGATATTTCTGAGGCTGCCATTAAAAAGGCGAAAATTCGCTTGGGAGATAAGGCAATTTTGGTAAAATGGATTGTAGCCGATATAACTACTTTTGAACCAACTGAAATCTATGATTTTTGGCATGACAGGGCTGCTTTTCATTTTCTTACCAATGAAGATGAAATCAACCATTATATTGCTAAGGTTAAAAATCATATTGCTAAAAACGGTTTATTTGTTTTAGGCACTTTTTCAGAAAATGGACCTACGAAATGCAGTGGTATTGAAATCAAACAATATTCAGAAGAAAGCATTTCAGAAAAAATGGGCAAGTATTTTAAAAAAATTAAATGCTTAGCCGTAGATCATATGACTCCTTTTAACACTATTCAAAATTTTGTATTTTGTAGCTTTAAAAATAACCTATAGATATTACT